>JALQUJ010000168.1 GCA_023263825.1 Porticoccus sp. | reverse complement strand
CTTCTTCTTTCAGCGACTAGGCAATCTGGCATTGGCTTATGCCGGCGCCGCCTTGTCCCGTGCATCAAATACATCGACGCCCGCTGGGATCTTTACGCAGTTGCAGGATACGTATAACGACAACGAACAGATTACAGATGCGTTGATTGTGCTGGACCCGGTAAACATGAGTGTGATCAAGGACGGCATTGCCAATGGCACTAAGAACTTTATCGGTGGTAACTGCACGGTTAGTTTGATGTTGATGGGCTTGGGTGGCCTGTTTAACCAGGGCTTGGTTGAATGGGCTTCGGCCATGACGTACCAGGCGGCTTCTGGTGCTGGTGCGAAAAATATGCGTGAGTTGATCAGTCAAATGGGCGCTGTTGAGCAATCCGTCGCGACAGAATTGGCCGACCCTGCTTCTGCTATCTTGGAAATTGATCGAAAAGTCGCCGAAACCATGCGCAGTGGTGATTTCCCGACGGATAATTTCGGTGCTCCTTTGGCGGGTAGTCTATTGCCCTGGATTGATGTGCAGTTGGAAAATGGCCAGAGCAAGGAAGAGTGGAAAGGGCAGTCTGAAACCAACAAGATTCTGGGTCGTTCCGGTGAATCACTGGTGCCAGTTGACGGAATCTGTGTTCGCATTGGTGCGATGCGTAGCCACAGCCAGGCACTGACCATTAAGTTGACGAAAAATGCCCCGATGGATGAGATTGAAGGAATTTTGGCGGAAGCCAATGATTGGGTAAAGGTCATCCCCAATGATCGTGATATCACTCTCAAAGAACTGACGCCGGCCACTGTGACTGGAAATCTTCATGTTCCCGTTGGCCGCTTGAGAAAGATGAATATGGGAGGGGAATATTTGTCTGCGTTTACTGTGGGCGATCAATTGTTATGGGGTGCTGCGGAGCCACTTCGGCGGATGCTTAGAATTTTACTTGAAGCTTGATTTTTCGGCGATTCAAAAAGAGGCTTAAATGACCGTAAGCCTCTTTTTTTATGGCTTGTAGTTTGTTGTTCCTTTGCTATTTTGTGCAATCCGTCATAAATCGGGCCTATTAATCACCTGTTTTATTCATATTTTAGCTTTCTAGCGGTTGAACAATTCTGTTTAGTCATAAATACTTGCAGTAACAACCTAATACGAACAGTAACAATGTAAAAAAGACTGACTTCAGCAAAAAGGTCAGCTGTAAAAAAGGTTGCTAGCATTAACAACAACGAATTAGTGTTTATTCATTAATTTATTAAGCCCAGGTGGGGGAACCTTTCCTGATTACTAACTCAGATACTCCCTGGAGGTATTCGCCTAATGTTCTGATTCCTGAAGGCGAAGATTTACCAGAGGGGATAAAGCGTATAGCAGCTGCCGTCGAATATGACGGCAGTTCTTTTTGTGGCTGGCAAAGGCAATCCCATAGCCCTAGTGTTCAAGCTGAGGTTGAAGCTGCACTGACAACCGTTGCCAATGAGCCGATTACTGTAGCCTGTGCTGGGCGTACGGATACAGGTGTTCATGGTACTAATCAGATTATTCATTTTGATACCCAAGCCGACCGCCAGCCGAGAAATTGGTTACTTGGTGCGAACGCAAATTTGCCCTATGGCATACGGCTCCATTGGGTTGAAGAAAAGTCAGCATCCTTTCATGCACGTTTTAGTGCCACAGCACGAACCTATCGCTACGTGATCACCAACCAGCCACAGCGATCAGCACTTTTTCACCATTGGTTGACCTGGGAGAAAAAACCGTTAGATGAAAGCCTGATGAATCAGGCGGCCCAACAGTTGTTGGGTGAGAATGATTTCAGTTCTTTTCGTGCTGCAGGTTGTCAATCGAACTCTCCTAATAGAAATGTTCATTCTGTAAGAGTGTGGCGCCAGGAGGGATTGGTAATTTGCGAAATTACTGCCAATGCTTTTCTGCATCATATGGTGAGAAATATCGCAGGAAGTTTGTTGTGTATTGGGCGAGGAGAGAAGTCCGTTGAATGGCTTGTGAGTTTGTTGGCTTGTCGTGATCGAACGCGGGCACCAGCTACTGCGCCAGCCAATGGTTTGTATTTGGTTAAGGTATCCTATCCAGAAGTTTTTAGTATCCCTGAATTCAATATGGGGCCTCAGTTCGTCAGTACTATTTTACCTGCTGAATAGGGATAAGCCATTGTTTAGGAAGCAATAGGCGGGGCGATAGCTTTTTGCTACAATCCGCGCCTTGCAATTGACGTCATTTTAATCAGAATTTTTTGTGTCGTAGTCGTTTGTCTAAACAACTGCTTGAGCAAATGTCTGGTTGTGAAAAGAGCTAGTCGTGAACAGAACCCGAGTTAAGATCTGTGGAATTACCCGAGTGGAAGATGCCTGTGCGGCTATTGACTCGGGAGCTGATGCCTTGGGTTTGGTGTTTTGCTCTAAGAGCCCACGATATGTTGAGCTATCAGTAGCGGCAAATATTGCACGCACTATAGGGCCATTTGTCACCATTGTGGGGTTGTTTGTGAATGCAGGCGAAGCACAGGTTCGAGAAGCCGTTAAAACTGTAGGTCTGGATATGTTGCAGTTTCATGGTGATGAAGATGAAGTCTATTGTGCACAATTCGAGAGGCCCTATATCAAAGCTATACGGATGTCTCCGGAGCTTGATGTAAAAGAAGTCATGACAAAGTACCCATCAGCACGGGGCTTTCTCTTTGATACTTGGAATAAAGATAAATATGGTGGAACAGGGGAAACCTTTGAGTGGGACCGACTCTCTATTTTAAAAGAGTCAGTTGATACTGATATTCCTTTTATATTGGCAGGTGGATTGACCCCAGAGAATGTAGACCAGGCAGTAGCTGCGGTGAAACCCTATGCTATTGATGTGAGTGGTGGGGTGGAGCTATCACCAGGAATCAAGTCACCTGAGTTAATTCAGCAATTTATCGATAGATCTAATAGTGGATAAATGTCGTAAAAAAGTTTTTTCGTAAGTGCGTTTTTTGTAAAAAGGTGATTCATATAAGCATCATTGAATGATGTTGAGTAATTTGGAGAAGTGAGTGACTAACCATTCAGAAGGTAATAGCAGTTCTGAAAACAAGCAGGCCGTTAATTTTAATCAAGTACCCGATGCCCGTGGTCATTTTGGGCCATATGGTGGTCGGTTTGTTTCTGAAACTTTAATTTATGCCCTTGATGAGCTTGAGGGAATTTATCGTCGTCTAAAGGATGACCCAGAATTTCAGGCTCAATTTGACTACGATTTGGCTCACTATGTAGGGCGCCCATCGCCGCTGTATTTTGCCGAGCGTTGGACCCGTGAAACAGGTGGCGCCCAGCTTTTTCTCAAGCGTGAAGACCTTAATCACACGGGTGCTCATAAGATTAACAATACGATTGGTCAGGCATTGTTAGCCAAACATACGGGCAAAAAGCGTGTAATTGCTGAAACAGGTGCAGGACAGCATGGTGTGGCCACGGCGACCGTTGCGGCTCGCTTGGGGCTCGAATGCCACGTATTTATGGGTGAAGAGGATGTGCATCGTCAGTCACTCAATGTTTACCGTATGAAGCTGTTAGGTGCTGAAGTTATTCCGGTGACTTCTGGTTCTAAAACCCTTAAAGATGCTATGAATGAAGCCTTGCGCGATTGGGTGACCAATGTGGATAACACTTTCTATATTATTGGCACCTGTGCTGGACCCCACCCTTATCCCGAGTTGGTTCGTAATTTTCAATCTGTGATTGGTCGTGAGGCTCGCCAGCAATCGTTGAATCAGGCGGGCAAACTGCCTGATGCCCTGGTCGCATGCGTTGGTGGTGGTTCCAATGCTATTGGTTTGTTTCACCCATTTTTGGAAGATGACTCCGTGGCCATGTACGGCGTAGAAGCGGGTGGTTTTGGTTTGGCCAGTGGTAAGCATGCGGCGCCATTGAATGATGGGATTCCCGGTGTATTACACGGCAATCGTACCTATCTAATGGAAGATGAAAACGGCCAAATTATTGAAACCCATTCTATTTCAGCCGGTTTGGATTACCCAGGTGTCGGTCCTGAGCATTCCTGGCTCAAGGATGTGGGACGAGTGAATTATGTCACGGTGGATGATGACGAAGCGATGGATGCTTTCCGTAACCTGACTAAAGTTGAGGGTATTATGCCTGCCTTGGAAACGAGTCATGCGGTGGCTTATGCTGAAAAGCTCGCTCGTAAGATGGATCCTGATCAAATGATTGTGGTGAATTTGTCAGGCCGTGGAGATAAAGATATTTTGACCGTCGCTGAAATTGATGGCATCACGGTATAAAAGCTCAAAAAGCCCTTTAAAATTGGATATTTGTTTGTGAACAGAATTAAGCAATGTTTTGAATCCCTTCGTCAGCAAAATCGTAAAGCCTTAGTCTCTTACGTCGTTATAGGTGACCCGGCTAAGGATGTAACACTTCCAGTGATGAATGCACTGGTGGAGAGTGGAACCGATATTATTGAATTGGGTATTCCTTTTTCAGACCCCAATGCAGAAGGGCCGGTGATACAGCGAGCCCACGAAAGAGCGTTGGAACATGGTAGTAGCCTTAAGGATGCCTTGGCCCTGGTTAAACAGTTTCGTGAGACAAATGCCGACACCCCAATATTATTGATGGGTTACACCAACCCTATTGAACGTATGGACTATGATAATTTTATTGATCAGGCTGTCGCTTCAGGCGTAGATGCTGTTTTGACAGTAGATTT
>JALQUJ010000142.1 GCA_023263825.1 Porticoccus sp. | reverse complement strand
TGGTTACACCACTTACAGCCTTTTGATCCGCCTAAATCGATGGGGCAACAAAATACGCAAACTCCTCGGGCTGCCCTATTGGTCTATGGCCTATTACATCAAAAACCGGGTCAAAAATGCTCGAAAAGCCATTGCTACTTTTGAAAAAGCTGCAGCAGATGAAGCAATGCGGCGAGGTGTAGACGGTATTATTTGTGGGCATATCCACCAACCAGAAATCCGCTCTATCGACGGTATCCTCTATTGCAATGACGGCGACTGGATTGAAAGTTGTGCCGCACTGGTTGAACACCAACATGGAAGGCTTGAACTGGTCCACTGGGGCGACCTTCAGCAAGGGATAAAATGTGATAGGCAGCTAATGACTCAAGTATTACTGCGCCTTACCCATTACCAAAGTTATCACCTTAAACCTATTAAAAAACCATTAAGCATTAACAACTAACTTTGTATCGGTTTTTCCGGCAGTTAGGCTCAAAGTGTTATCTGCTATTCCTTGCCGACCCACGGCCAAGTAATCAAACCCAGCATTAGCCATGCGAGCAGGGTCATATAAATTACGCCCATCAATTACTACAGGTCGCTTCATTTTTTCCATTAACACTTTTAAGTCTGGCGCCCAAAAGTGCTACCACTCACTACAAATCACTAGAGCATCCACCTCTTTAACAGCGGCTTCTTTGGTACCCACCAATGCCAAATCATCACGATCACCATAGATCCTCTGACACTCTTCCATAGCACGGGGGTCATAAGCCTGTACTCGAGCTCCGTGATTCCATAGTGCTTCCAAAAGAATGCGGCTAGGGGCCTCACGCATATCATCTGTTCTTGGCTTAAAGGCCAGCACCCAAATAGCAATGGTCTTGCCAGCTAAATCACCATCAAAATAATCGTACACCTTATGAAATAAACGCTGCTTTTGATGATAATTCACATTCTGTACAGCAGATAACAGGCGTGGCTGATAACTAGCTTTTCGGCAGTCACCTGCAGAGCTCGAACATCTTTCGGAAAACAGCAGCCACCATAACCGCAACCTGGGTAAATAAAGTGATAACCAATACGTGGATCCGCCCCGATACCTTGGCGAACTTCTTCAATATCGGCACCCAAATGCTCCGCCAAATTTGCTATTTCATTAATAAAACTGATTTTGGTCGCCAACATGGCATTGGCAGCATACTTGGTGAGCTCTGAGGAGCGAATATCCATCACCATCAGGCGATCATGGTTGCGATTAAACGGTGCATACAGCTCTCGCATCAATTCAGCTACACGCTCCGAACTGGTTCCCACCACAATGCGATCGGGTTTCATAAAGTCGGCAATGGCAGCCCCTTCTTTAAGGAATTCTGGATTAGAGGCTACCTCAAATGCCACACCTACACCTCGCCGATCCAAAACAAGCTGGATTTCTTCCTTTACCACATCGGCCGTACCAACAGGCACAGTAGATTTGGTAACCACTATAATGAAATCGTTGAGATGCTCTCCTACAGTCCTGGCCACATCCAATACATGGCAGGTATCTGCTGTACCGTCCTCATCTGTGGGTGTGCCCACGGCAATAAAAATTAGATCCGCATGTTCGATGGCGCGGGCCGGCTCTTCCGTAAATTCCAATAACCCTTCGCGTTGACAATCTATCAGGTAATCTTCCAATCCTGGCTCAAAAATTGGGCAAATACCCTGCCGTAACATTTCCACTTTTTTTACATCAAGATCCACACAAACAACATGGTGACCCACATGTGCCAGACAAGCGCTTGTCACTAGACCTACATAACCACCGCCAAATACTGTTACCTTCATCGCACACACCTTTTAAACCTAACGCCGTATAAAGCAAACGCCTCAATGATGTGACCAAGCCATGACGGTCTCATGTCAGAATAATTTCAGTTTTATTTCAAAATAGGTTCAACCAAAAACAACCGAGAGGACCTTTTTACTCAATGCTAGAACAAACATTTTCAGATAAACTTACCTCTATCTATTCAACCAGCATGGCCTCGCTGTAACACATGACTGTT
>JALQUJ010000010.1 GCA_023263825.1 Porticoccus sp. | reverse complement strand
AGCAAAGAAAGGGTAGGCTTTAGTTCATTCCATATCCACCTGGCCAAATTCTCACTGGTCGGGTTTTCCAGACCTTCGATATCATTTAGGAAGCGGTGATCCAGTCGGTTGTAGACCGGCTTGAAATGCTTTTTAAGTTCGCCAAAGTCCATTACCCAACCACTTTCATCACCGATAGGGCCTTCTAAATAGATAACGACATGATAGGAGTGTCCATGTAGCCTACGACACTTATGATCTGTCGGTACATTGGGTAAAAAATGTGCAGCTTCGAAGGTAAATTTTTTAAAAATTTCCATGTGATTCTCAGTGATTTGGCTGGGTGTGTATCTTAATTTGATGGCTGACATATGTATAGAAAATGAGTCGTTGAAATGTTTGACACCGGGAGATAATCCGGTAGAATGCGCGTCTCTTTCCAAGGGGTGGTTAGCTCAGTTGGTAGAGCGGCGCCCTTACAAGGCGTAGGTCATAGGTTCGACTCCTATACCACCCACCATTCTTTTTAGAGCGTAATTCTTAAGAAAAAGAATGGCCCAAAGAAAGAGCATGCGGACCGGTAGTTCAGCTGGTTAGAATGCCGGCCTGTCACGCCGGAGGTCGCGGGTTCGAATCCCGTCCGGTCCGCCATTACATCTAAAAGCTCCTGTTTCTAGGGGCTTTTTTTCGCCAAAATTAAGCCTAAAAATATTACCTAAATTTTGCTGGGTCATCTTCAAAAAATACTTTAGTACATTTTTTTAGGGCACCTTGTTTTGACCCAAAGTTTTATTATCTAGCTACTGTTATGGAGTGATACGCCTTGAATGTTTCTTTCCGTGCCGAGTTTTTCTGGGTGTGTATAATCACCGGTAGATTGTCTGGGTAATACTTCTTTTGAAGTTGCGCTCAGGTCAGGGGCCGGAAGGACTCAAATTAGGGTTGAGCATATATATGACGGGTTTTAAACGAATAGCTCTTATCGCCAATATTCAATTACCTGAAATTGTTGACTCGCTAAAGCGGCTTGCCAGTTTTTTAGAACAGGCCGGCTATAGTGTCCTGTTAGAGTCGCATACTGCTGAACTCATGGGCGATGATCTTTTGCCAACCTTTAGTTGTACCGATTTAAGTTTGGAGCTGGATTTAGTCATTGTTGTCGGTGGGGATGGCAGCATGCTCAGTTCAGGCAGAAATATGGTCGACCATAATGTACCTTTGCTTGGCGTTAACCGTGGTCGTTTGGGATTTTTGACCGATATTCTTCCGGGTGAGATGGAAGAGGAGGTTGGTCGAGTGTTATCGGGCGACTATATTACTTCTAATCGCTTTCTTCTGGAGGCCTCGCTTTACCGGGATGGGCAAAAAATATCATCCGGTATTGCATTAAATGATGTGGTATTACACCCAGGTAAATCCGTCAGGATGATGGAGTTTGACCTCTATATTGATAATCAATTTGTCTACAGTCAGCGCTCTGATGGGCTGATTGTTTCTACACCCACAGGCTCGACTGCCTATGCGCTATCGGGTGGTGGGCCTATTATGCATCCTAACCTGGATGCGATTGTTTTGGTGCCCATGAATCCTCATACACTGTCGAGCAGGCCCCTTGCGGTAGGTGGAAATAGTGAAATCGAAATAAGAGTTGCATCCCGTGATGAATTGGACCCCATGGTGACCTGTGATGGTCAGAATGACCTTCAACCAGAGCCTGGCGATGTTATTCGTATTCATAAAAAATCACAGCCTCTCAAATTAATTCACCCCGTAGAACATAATTTTTATGAGACCTGTCGAACTAAGTTGGGTTGGGGTAGTCGACAGGACTCCAGTAATCGAAACCGTTAATCGGTATTGTCTTAAGCAGTAATTGCTAGAAGGCTTTCTAAAGCATGAGTGATGAATCACCTGAATGGACCCTGGTAGCAGAAATTTCTAATGACTTTGATCTTGGCATCTTGCTTTCTGAGTTAAATGCTCAAAACCTTTCTTACCGTATTCACCGTACTGAGACATGCGTGGAATTATGGGTCGAATTTTCTGATCAGGTTCCAGATGTATTGAAAATCCTGGAGAAAATCCAGGTGTATCAGGAAAAATTAAAGCAAAATCAATCTAGTTTTCTAGGTAACCAAAGTCTGCAACAGCAACTTTATAGAATGCCAGTAATAGGGGTTCTATTGGTGTTGAGTATCTTGGGTACAGCTTTGGTGGAGTGGGCGCTACCCTTGATTCATTGGTTTACATTTCAAGATTTTACCCTTGTAGGGAATACACCTCGCTTTGATACAGCACCTAATGCGATGTCGAATGGAGAATATTGGCGTTTAGTGACCCCAGTTTTTTTACACTTCGGGCTTTTTCATCTTGTTTTTAACGGGTTATGGACTTGGGAATTGGGGCGAAGAATCGAACCCTTAACTGGGAGTGTTCATACCTTAGTGATGGTCTTACTGATGGCAGTGGCCTCAAATTTGGGGCAATACTTATGGGGTGGGCCCTCCTTGTTTGGAGGGATGTCTGGTGTTGTTTATGGGTTATTGGGCTATGTTTGGATACGGCATAAGGTTTCTCCCAGGCCCCAGTTAGCTATACCACCAGGTTTACTTGGCTTTATGTTGTTTTGGCTGTTACTGGGAATGAGTGGCATTATTGATTTATTGATGTCTGGCAGTATTGCCAATGCTGCCCATGCGGTAGGTTTGGTCACAGGGATGATCCTTGGCGGTTGGGCGGGCTATAGCGAGCCCAGGGAGTCAGCTTCATAGGTTGATAGCTATCCAAGTAGTAGCTTCATATAAGCTTGGTAGTGTTATAATCGTCGACCAAAATATCATCGATACTCTTTACAGAACTCCTGATATAAAACCCTTTAGATAGAAAAAATTACTAGGTAAATCATGGAATTTCAACAACTGATTGAATCAATTACTCCAGAAATATACAACAAGTTAAAGAGTGCAGTAGAAATGGGAAAATGGCCTGATGGCACTCAATTGACACCAATGCAAAAGGAAAACACCCTTCAGGCAATCATTGCCTATGATGCACTTCATAAGCCTGAAGAAGAGCGTGTTGGCTACGTACCACCTAAAAAAGTGGATGAGCCTTGTGATAGTAAAAAGGATCTCGGCCCAGATGATGAACAACCAGTGAAGTGGCAGGAGTAGTACATGGCTAGCCATGGGGGGCACTTGCGTAAAATGCAGGTGTCTTTGCCTGTTCTTAATCCTTCACAACCTGTTTCAGCCGATACATCAAAGCCAGTACAGTACCAGATTCCACTGGATGATCAGCTTGTGCCTCTAAATGATCATTTGGGGGAACCCATTCGTATTCAATATACGGGTACCATCCACTGTGTTCATTGTGGTCGTCGCAGTAATAAAAGCTTTAATCAAGGCTACTGTTATCCCTGTTTTACCCAGTTAGCTCAATGTGACATTTGTATTGTCAGCCCGGAAAAATGTCATTATGACAAGGGAACATGCCGTGAGCCAGAATGGGGCGAACAGCATTGTATGGTTGACCACATTGTTTATTTGGCCAATTCTTCTGGTATTAAAGTAGGAATCACTCGTGAGAGCCAATTACCTACACGCTGGATCGATCAGGGTGCAGTACAGGCGCTACCAATTTTTCGGGTAAAAACCCGACAACAATCAGGTATGGTCGAAGATATGTTTCGACAACATGTGGCGGATAAAACCAATTGGCGCATCATGTTAAAAGGTAACATCATCCCCGTTGATTTGCCGACTATGCGCGATGCATTATTTGAGCAATGTGATCAAGAATTACAGCAACTGGAAGAACGCTATGGAATTCAAGCCTTACAGCGTATCGATGATGTTGTACCGACAGATATCGAATACCCGATATTGGAGCATCCTACCAAAGTGACGAGCCATAATATGGACAAAAACCCACTGGTAGAAGGAACGTTATTGGGTATCAAGGGACAGTATCTGATCTTGGACACGGGTGTGATCAATATTCGTAAATATACAGCCTATCACGTGGAAATAAATCTTTAGAAAGCGATCAAAGAGATTAACTCCAGACATTTTTTCCAGTGCTCATCTAGGGTCTGTTAACGAACCCTCTTAAATAATAAAGGTAATTTGTACATGGTGATGAAAGATGCCCAGCCCGGCACCATACATTTAAAGGACTATGAAGCTCCAAAATATTTAATTGATAAGACAACGATTAAAGTCGAGATAGAAAAGGATAAGGCCAGGGTCTATGCCGCCCTTAATATGAGGCGCAATCCCGAGAGTGGCGATTCAGGAAATAACATTGTGCTTTCTGGACAACAATTGATCCTGGAACATATCGCTATAAATGGAACTAGCTTAACGTCAGATCAGTACAGTATTACCGAAGAAGAGCTAACAGTTTATCAGGTACCGGATCTGTTTGAGCTATCTACCGAAGTTACCATTTATCCAAAACAAAATACTTCATTAGAGGGACTCTATAAATCTCGCACTATGTATTGTACCCAGTGTGAGGCAGAAGGGTTTCGACGAATCACCTATTACCTCGATCGTCCCGATGTTATGTCGGAATTCACCACAACTATTATTGCCGATCAATCAGAATGCCCCGTGTTATTGGCTAATGGTAATCCATTAGACGCAGGCCAGATGGATGATGGTCGCCATTGGGCAACCTGGCATGACCCTTTTCGCAAACCGGCCTATTTATTTGCTTTGGTTGCTGGGGATTTATCCGTCGTTGAAGATCAATTTACTACCTGTTCTGGCCGTACCGTCGATATTCGGGTGTACGTAGAACCAAAGGATCAGGATAAATGTGATCATGCTATTCAATCCTTAAAACATGCGATGACCTGGGATGAGCAGGTTTATGGGCGCGAATATGACCTAGACCTTTACATGATCGTCGCCGTAGATGACTTCAATATGGGGGCCATGGAGAACAAGGGGCTCAATATCTTCAATACTTCCTGTATTCTCGCTCATCCGGAAACTACCACAGATGCAGGTTTTCAGCGTGTTGAAGCTGTGGTTGCCCATGAATATTTTCATAACTGGTCCGGCAATAGGGTGACTTGCCGGGATTGGTTTCAACTCAGTTTGAAAGAAGGTTTTACCGTATTTCGTGATGCTGAATTTTCGGCAGATATGGGATCACGTACGGTCAAACGGGTGGAAGACATTAATCTGTTAAGAACAGTTCAGTTTGCTGAGGATGCAGGTCCTACTGCGCACCCGGTGCAGCCTGCCTCTTATATGGAAATATCTAATTTTTATACCGTAACGATTTATGAGAAGGGTGCTGAAGTCGTCCGGATGATCCATACCCTCCTAAGTCCGGAATTATTCCGTCAGGGTTCTGATCTCTATTTTTCGAGGCATGATGGCCAGGCTGTGACCATTGAAGATTTTGTTGCGGCAATGGCAGAAGTCAGTGGCCGTGACTTTTCCCAGTTTATGAATTGGTATCGCCAAGCCGGTACCCCGCGGTTATCCGTACGTAGTGAATATGATGAAAAGGCTCAACAATATAGGCTGCATTTCAAGCAATGCTGTGAAGCGACAAAGCTTGAGCAAGGAAAACAGAAGGAACCCTATCAAATTCCAGTGAAACTGGGATTAGTGACCGAGCAAGGTGACTTATTGCTGGCTAACAGTGGAGAAACTGATCAGATTATAGAAATTACGGAGCCCGAACAGACAGTTGTATTTGAAGGAATTGAATCACGCCCTGTACCTTCTTTATTGAGAGGGTTTTCAGCACCAGTAAAACTGGATTATCCCTATAGCCGTGAAGAACTAGCACTATTAATGTCCCATGACTCTGATGGAGTTAATCGCTGGAATGCATCTCAGCAGCTTGCTATTCAGTTGATGCAAGCTTTGATGGAAGATTACCGTGCATCTAAACCCTTGGTTATGGATGATTGCCTCAGCCAGGCATATGCAAAAATATTGTCTGAATCGGCAGATGACCGTGACCGTGCCATGGAGGCCCTGGTTTTAACGTTGCCCTCAGAATTATTGCTGGCAGAAGTGTCTGATGTAATTGATGCCGAAGTTATTCACCATGTACGCCAATTTCTTTGTAGCCAGCTTGGCCACTCTTTATCGGAGAAATGGCGTACTACTTATCAGGCTAATAGTCCCAAAGGCCACTATGTCCACAATGCCAATGAGGTCGCTCGGCGTAGTTTGAAAAATCTTGCGCTACGTTACTTGGCTAATGCTGGTACAGAAGATTCTTTGACACTTGCTCAGTCACAGTTTGTTGATGCTGACAATATGACAGATCGTTTGGCGGCATTGGGTATCCTTGTGAATGACCCTAGGCCAGCAGCAGCTGTATTATCTATGAAAGCCCTTGAAAGTTTCTACCATGATTGGCACCACGAGCCTCTGGTTTTGAATCAATGGTTTCAAGTCCAGGCTGCTTGTCCTTTAGCGGGTGGTTTAGCTCGTGTTAGAGCGTTAATGGAGCATTCGGCATTTGATATCCACAATCCCAATAAGGTGCGATCGGTTATTGGTGTGTTCTGTAATAGCAACCCGGTAAATTTCCACTGTGAGGGTGGAGAGGGTTATCGTTTCCTTGCTGATCAAGTTTTGGTTTTAGATAAACTCAATCCACAAATTGCAGCAAGATTACTGACACCATTAACTCGCTGGAGACGTTTCTCAGAGCAAAAACAACAGCTTATGAAAGGCGAATTGGCAAGGATTATGTCAGAGCCAAAATTGTCCAGTGACACCTATGAGATCGTCTCCAAGAGTTTATGAATTTATTCATTGAGATAACGAGTACACTGTCAATATGATTTATTTTCTTGATCCCGATCAAGGCCCACGAATAAAACATTTGGAGAATACAGGTATCAACATCCTGGCAGGATGTCAGTGTGTTGATATATGTGTGACATCAACCCTTATCTCAAGGGTTCTGACATTTAGCAGTTTTGGGGAGGGCAATTTGCTCTCCTTTTTTTTGTTCAAAATCTATAAGAGCTATTGCCGAAATTCAAAAAGGGATTAGGTACAGACTTTAGATTTTTTATTTTTTATTTTCCCTTTTGATTTATTATTCTTTTTTTCAGAAGATAAACATTCATAAAGTTCTACAAACTTTTGTGTCATAGGGTGGCTCGGTGCTAGATGAATCAAAGGTGTGCAAGATTGATGTGATTCACGCATTTTTATCGAGTTATTTAAATAGACAGGTAACACAGGTTGACCTTCTGCTTTGAGTTCCTGTACTAACTGAGTGGGCAATTTGGCACGGGACTGAAATTGATTAACAACTATTCCCTCTAAATCAAGACCATCGTTATGGTCTTCTCTTGTCTCGGCAATCACATAGAGAATGTTGTACAAAGCATCCCTTGAAAAAGCATCACAATCAAGGGTATTAATACACGTTCAGCTGCAATAAGCGCTGACATGTTATAAAAGTTGAGTGCTGGCGCCGTATCAATAAAGACATGATCAAACTCGTCCGATAGCTTGTTCAGTAAATCTCTAAACTTATAAACTTTATGCCGTGATTCCAGTTTTTGCTCAATGCTCTCCAATTCTGCATTAGCAGCAATAATAGAAAGGTTTTCGTAGGGTGTGGCGGTAACAAACTCGTCAGGCTTCTTAGGGGTGAGGTTAAAAGAAAGGGTTTATGTAAAGTAGTCTGTGATCGTTTCTTCAGGTTGGGCGTCTCTACCAAGCAAATAGTGCGTTGAATTGGCTTGTGGATCCAAATCTATAACGAGTGTTTTAGCACCACTTTTGGCACAAATAGCTGCTAAATTACAGGTAATGCTGGATTTTCCCCCCACCTTTTTGATTGAAAATAACACGACGCATAAACTTGATTCCTTTTAAATATCCCTAGTGACCGGCATTCTTACAGATTACGATGCTGTGAGTATGACAAAAACTACGACAAAGGGTATGGAGAAAACGGTGGTGGAGAGGAAAAAATATCCATTTGCCCACTCTTAACTCATTTTTTTGTTATTTTTTATACTTTTAATTACTCACCGTAAAGGGGTTTAAGGTGGTTTTCCTTGCTCTGGGCGCCTTGGTTTTTTAACTGTTTTAGCTCATCAACTAATCCAGGTAAATCAATGGCTACAGTTTCACCAGAACCATAAAGAGCTGAATCCAGAGATTGAAGTTGTAACTTAAGGAGAGAGCTGTTTGCAGTAGAATGGTCAGTTAGGGCAACAATCTGATCAAGGGTAACAAATCGCTGTTGCCAGTGTGAGCTGGCCCAAGCCAATAAAGCTTCACGAAAACCTTGATAATCGTGCTTATTCGCAGCTTGTTTTAACTGTTTAAATAGTTCGGATTCTCTTTGTTCCGATTTAGTTGTCTGAAGTAGGGCAGGTAACTGCGCACTCTTCGATTTTCTCCATAATACAAACAGAGTGATAAGGGCCACGAACATTACAATGTTGCTGATGACCAGTAGCCATAAAAGCATACTGGACTCATTTTTGATATCCGCCGTTATAGCTGTAGCAGATTCTTCTAGTGGTGCTACCAAATTATCCTGGATTACTGGTGGTGATATGGTTGGTACAGAGGGGGCATTGGCAGCAGGTTTGACGGTTAACGTTGTACCATCCAGTGTGGTTTCTCTCACTTGATTCGTTGTTGTGTCCCACCACTTTACAGTAATGGGTGGCAATTCTAGTTGCCCCCCTCGAGATGGTACTATGGCTATTGATTCTATCCGTGTTGCGGTTACTCCATTGCTATCTACTTCATCATTAAGTTGAGGTTGGTCTGGATAGACTTTAAACCCATTGCTGGCTTTGATTTCCAATGGTGGTAGCTGTGCAGAGGTTGACCCCTGAGCAGTAAAGGAAATCGTCCTTGTAATTGGTTCGCCCGCTACGAGCTCATCTAATGGACGACTCCACCTTTCACTAAGGCTAACATTCTTACTGGGTAACCATTCTCCAGCGCCAAAGCTGGCAGGGCGGGGTTTAACCGTAACCTTCTGTTCTTCGGAATGGAGGAATATCCGTTTCCCACCACGAGAGAAAAATGAACTGGAATAGGGATCTCGTCTGTCAGGTAGAACGATATTAAAGCGGAGCGCTGGAATGGTTAGTTGACCGCTGGTATTTGGAAAAACAGCATATTTGAGTTCAATAACGAGGTGATTTACACCATTGATTTGTTTCTGGAACTGGTTTTCAGCCACTTTAGTCATAGATGCATTTTCTATGACCAGGTCTTCGCTTGAAATCCCTTGTAGATTAGTTGTGGCTAAAATGCGCAGGGTGAGTAGTAGCTGTTCCTGGACATAGACTGTGCTCTTATCCAGCTCTGTTTCCACATACACAGGCTGATTTTTTAAGCTACTGGTTGGCCTATCTGTTACCTGGAGTGTAATGGCTTTACTTGAAACACCTTTAAACGTTAGTGAAGGTATCGTTAATGTTCCTGATTTTTTGGGTAAAAGCTGTATTCGCCATTCAGTGTAGGAGGCAGAACTACCATTCATAAAAGAAAATTGGTTTTGTTGGTGGGTTGATAGCACTTCAAACTCTTTTTTCAGGGGCGATAGGTCAGGGTCGCTTGTAGTTTGACCAGCATATTTAAGGCGGAGCTCGAATGTTTCCCCAGATCCTAACTGGTTGCGGTCAACACTGGCTGTCAGTGAGTCTGCCAGAGCTGAGTCAGATAACAGCACACAAAGAATTAGCAACGTGAATACATGCTTAAGGGAAAGAAAATAAGCCGTTATATTGTAATTTTGATTGTTCATATTACTGGTTGTTTCAAACACGGTGCTTACCATCGTTCTTCATTTTGTTGGGGAGACTGGTTGATACCACGCCGACGCTCATAGGTTCGTTTTTTCGCTTCATAGCGGAATTTTTCCCTTAAGAGCCCACCGGGGTCATCCGGGATTTTACGCAGCCATTGCTCCATGGCTTGCCTTTCTTCTTCAGACATTTGTTCCGTGGATAATTCTTGGGGAGAGCCTTCACCAGAATCAGAGCCTTCAGCGGAATCAGAGCCTTCAGCTGATTTTGGTTCTTCTGTAGGGGTGTGTTCCTGTTCTGATTCTTGTTCGTTTCTAGAACTCTCGGTATCGCTATCTTCATTATTCGAATCATGGGAGCTTTGAGAATCTTGAGGGTTTTCTTCCTGTGATTCGTTTTGTTCACTCTGTCCTTTTTGATTTTGTTCAGACTGGGACAGATCTCCTTGGGATTGATCACCATCAGACTGTTGGCCATTTTGGTTGTCCTGTTGCTGCCCGTCTTGCTGATCCTGATTTGAGGAGTCACCATCCTGTTGCTGTTGCTGTTGCTGTTGCTGTTGCTGAAGCAGTTTTTCTACTAAGTCTTTATTAAACTGTGCATCTTCATTGTCTGGATTATGGGTCAGAGCTTGTTCATAACTTTTTATGGCTTCTTCCAGCTTGCCACTTTTTGCCATAGCATTTCCATGGTTGTAGTGATTAGGCTGGTTTTCACCTTCATTGCTCTTATTTTTGCTGTTAGCGTTATTACTATAAAGCTCCACAGCCGTATTAAAATCACCATTGCGGTAGGCTGCAGCTGCTTTCCAGTCAGGATCTTTAAATTGTTGTTGTGCCGTTTCGGTATCGCCTTTGCTCATTGCCTGAGCCGCTTGTTGATCAGATCTGGACCAAAGATCTTCCCAGCTTAGGGCATGGCTTGGTTGCGGTATAGATAGAATGGGAGCTACAACCAAACAGGCCAATAGCCCTCGTCTAAAGGCCAAGAGTAATAGGATAAGTACTGGAAATACCATCCAATAGCCTTGGTCACTCCAGCTGTCGAAGGTACGTTCTAATTGTTTACTGGGTGAATCGTTCTCAATATTAAAAGGTTCGGTGAGATACTGGATATCCGCATCATCCGCAGTGAGCTGGATAAAGTGGCCACTGTTTAGGCTCGCCAGCTTTTGTAAATTGTGAATATTCAGTTTGGGAATAACGATACTACCGCTTTTGTCTTTGGCGAATCCTCCATTACCAAGGGGAATTGGCGCACCGTCTTCTGTTCCTATACCAAGAATAGAGAGCTTAAAATCGCCGTGTTCATTAATGGTTTGGTTTAATGTTTTTTGTGCAGAGGCTGACACGCCATCCGTTACCAGTAAAAAATTTCCCTGTACCAGTCCTGCGTTTAATACCAGTTCAACGGCTTGTTCTATGGCGCTTTCAACCTGGCTGCCTTTACTGGGCATAATGTAAGGGTCTAGTGCCGGAACCAGTGCAGCAACTGTATCGGCATCATCGGTTAGTGGACTGACAACAAAAGATTCCCCTGAATAGGCGATAAGAGCTGTTGTACCTTCCTCGCGAAGTTTTAACAAATCAATCAGTTTTAACCGGGCCCGGGTTAACCGGTTAGGCTTTAGATCTTGCGCCAACATAGACGGTGACAGATCAAACAGGATAACCAATGCATTTTCTTGTTTGTGTACTGGCAGCGGTGTTCGCTCCCATGTCGGCCCGGCCATCGCTAGACAGGCAAGAATCCACCCAAATAGAGCGAGGAAAGGAAGGGTTCTGCGTTGTTTAACGGGTACAGAGTCGAGCAGGAATGGTAATAGTTGCGGTGAAATGACCTGATCCCAACTACCGGCTTGTTTTTGGCGACACAACAGCCAAATGTAGCCAATACAGGCGGGGATGAGCGCATAAAGCCAATGGGGGCGTAGAAAATGAAACTCGGCTAAAAAAATTGATGAAAAGTTTGATAGTTCATCCATCAGTGATGACCTCCGCCACGACTAAAAGATGACTGCGGTACAAAAACCACAAGCAAGCTACAAATCAATGTCAGACCCAAGGGCCAGTAGAAAAGGGCCTTGGTAGGGCGCAGAGTTTCTGCTTCTTGTTCAACAGGTTCCAGTTTATCAAGCTGCTCATAGATAGCGCTTAACTCTTGTGGATTACGAGCCCGGAAATATTGCCCCGATGTTTTTTCTGCAATGGTTTTAAGGGTTGCTTCATCCAAATCACGGGATGGGTTAACTCTTTTGGTTCCAAAAAAACTTCGTTGCAGCATAACGTCAGCACCAATACCGATGGTGTAGATGGTGATGCCTTCACGTGCAGCAATGTCTGTTGCTTCCAGTGGTTGAACTTCGCCGGCAGAATTTGCTCCGTCTGTGAGTAGAATTAGAACACGGTGATTTTCAGGGCGCTCTTTTAAACGTTTTACCGCCAGACCAATGGCATCACCAATGGCTGTTTTATCACCGGCAAAACCAATTTGTGCCTCTCCTAACAATGTATTCATGGTACGCCGATCAAAAGTAAGAGGGGTTTGTAGATAGGGTCGGGTACCAAATAGAATTAGCCCCAGACGATCGCTTTGACGACGCTCCACAAACTCAGAAACTACATGTTTTACTGCAGTGAGCCTGTCGACGGTTTGCCCTGACATAGACATATCCGTTTGTTCCATACTGCCTGAAATATCAACAGCCAATAAAATATCCCGGCCACTACTGGGCAGAGCTACGGGATCCCCTATCCAGGTAGGTCGTGTAGAGGCTGCTACGGCTGCAATCCAGGCAATGGTTAGTAGGCCCAGGGTTAACCAATGCCAATAATTACTCCCAGTTGAATGGGTAGTTTGAGCTGCCAGCCTGGTGTATACCGGAGATTTTAGAGCGGGCAGTGAAACGTCTGCTTTTCTACGCCATAACCGATAAAACAACGGTACAGGTAACAACAGTAACAACCATGGCCATTCAATGGTCAGCATTGGTTTTTCCTCCGCCAACTGGGTGGTCATATTTTGCCTTATGTTTCTTTATCCATTGCTCAGTCCCTTGTTGTAGTTGTTGCAACAAGTCATCACTGATATCAGGGTTTACTTGATAGAGCAGTTGTCCCAGGCTTTTTTGTACGTTGTCATCAAACACGGTTTGCTTACAACAGCGGTTGAGGCTTGACAACATCGATGCGGTTAGCTCTGATTCCAGAGACAGTGTTGGGTAGGCAGTTTTTGCTGTGCGCCGCAGCAGCGTTAGAAGGGCTTGGCACTTTTTCAGGTTGCCTTGTTCTGGGCTGTTTGCTGTGCCTACTATTTCGTTTAATTGTTGAATTGCTTCTCTACGATAGCAGTTGTTTGCTCTATGTTTTACTAGCCAGCGCACCGTAAAAAATAGTGTTGCGAGAATGATAACTGCCAGAATCCACCAACCGGGA
>JALQUJ010000153.1 GCA_023263825.1 Porticoccus sp. | reverse complement strand
AGCAAAGAGCTTACAGAGCAAGTTAAAGCGTGGATCGAAACCACCCAAAAAACTCTCCAACACTAAATTTTTTAATATATTTCTTTTCGTCCACGTGGTATTTATCTCTATAGTTTCCTAGACTTACAGCATAAACCTTCTGGAAATCAATATAGATGCGCGGCCAAACTGAAAACTTTACTCACTCAGAACAACGTAAAGATCAACGACGAAAAATAGAAGATCGCCGGGAAGATATTCGTTTCGAACCATCAAAAGTGCCCCGGAGAAAGAACCGTGGCCGAAGAAGTAGTGATGGCGATATTTGGGACAAACATGAGGAATAGGCTTGTCAATTTACAACTTGGACATAAAAAAAGCCGGCAAATTTGCCGGCTTTTTTATTGTCTGTAAGTACTCCAAACTAGATATCTAAATTAGTTACCGCCAACGCATTGGTTTCAATAAAGTCTCGACGCGGCTCAACCTGGTCACCCATCAATGTATTGAACATTTGATCAGCAGCAATCGCATCTTCCACAGTAACCTTAAGCATACGCCTGGTTTCCGGGTTCATTGTCGTTTCCCACAATTGTTCTGGGTTCATCTCACCCAAACCTTTGTATCGCTGGATGTTATAACCCCTACGTGACTCATTCATCAGCCACTCAAGCGCTTCACTAAAGGCCGAAACTTCTTTGGTGCGCTCACCTCGCTTGATATAAGCACCCTCTTCAATAAGGCCCTGAAGCTGCTTACCCAATGATGTCAACGCTGCATATTCACCAGAAACAAAAAAGTCATGGTTAAAAGGGTAATCCGTTGGCACACCATGGGCGGTAATTTCTACTTTAGGCAAAAAAGCCCCATGCTGGGAATCTTCTTCTGCGGTGACCTGATAACGATGACTGCCAGCAATATTTTCTTCATGAAGAGACTTAGCCAATTGCTGACACCAGTCATTCATATGCGATTGATTGGTTAAATCTGTTGTCTCAAGAGCAGGCAAGAAAACCATCTTTTTCAAAACGTTTTCGGGATAAATTCGAGCCATCCGATCAATAATACTCATCACCCGACGGTAATCCTTCACCAATGTTTCTAGCCCACTGCCACCAATGCCTGGTGCATCTGGGTTCACATGTAAACTAGCACTTTCAAGGGCTGACTGGGTTAAAAACTCTGTAAGTGCTTGATCATCCTTAAGATATTGCTCTTGTTTACCTTTGCTAATTTTATACAATGGCGGTTGTGCAATGTAAATATTGCCCTGTTCAACCAATTCTCTCATTTGTCTAAAGAAGAAAGTTAATAGTAAGGTGCGAATATGTGATCCATCCACATCCGCATCGGTCATGATCAAAATCGTATGGTAACGAAGTTTTTCTGGATTAAACTCCTCCTTACCTATGCCACAGCCTAATGCTGTAATCAGAGTACCCACTTCAGCGCTCGATAACATTTTGTCAAACCGGGCCTTTTCCACATTAAGAATCTTACCCTTAAGCGGCAATATCGCCTGTGTGCGGCGATCACGGCCCTGCTTGGCTGAGCCCCCAGCAGAATCACCCTCCACTAGATAAAGTTCTGACAATGCCGGGTCTTTCTCCTGACAATCTGCCAGCTTTCCAGGAAGCCCTGCTATATCGAGAGCCCCTTTTCTTCGGGTCATTTCACGTGCTTTACGTGCTGCTTCTCTGGCCCTTGCAGCATCGACCATCTTGGTAACGACACTTTTGGCATCTTGAGGATTTTCAAGGAGATAATCGGTAAAATTACTCCCCATTTCCTGCTCAACCGCCGTTTTTACTTCAGAACTGACCAGTTTATCTTTAGTTTGAGAAGAAAACTTAGGGTCCGGTACTTTCACAGAAACAATAGCTGTTAAACCCTCTCTGGCATCATCACCCGTGGTGCTTACCTTATTGTTTTTACCTAAACCTTCCTTCTCAATATAGGTATTCAAACCCCGTGTCAGTGCTGACCTAAAGCCTGCCAAATGAGTACCACCATCACGCTGGGGAATATTGTTGGTATAACAAAAGATATTTTCTTGATAACTATCGTTCCACTGCAATGCCACTTCAACACCAACACCGTCTTCATGTTGTACATCAAAGTGCATGATTTGGTTTACAGTTGTTTTATTCGTATTTAGATATTCAACAAAGGCCCTAAGACCTCCCTCATAACGGAAAACTTCTTCTTTTCCACTACGCTCATCCTTTAAGACAATACCTACACCAGAATTCAAAAAAGACAACTCACGCAATCTCTTAGCCAGGATATCGTAGTGAAAATTGATATTGCTAAAGGTTTCCTCTGAAGGAACAAAGTGTACCCTGGTGCCAGATTCCGTTGTTTCACCCACAACAGCCAATGGCGCTTGGGGAACACCATGCACATATTGCTGCTTATATACCCTACCCTCACGATTAATGGTGAGGTTTAATTCTTTGGACAGCGCATTTACAACAGAAACACCTACGCCATGGAGGCCACCAGAAACCTTGTAGCTGTTTTCATCAAATTTTCCGCCAGCATGAAGGACTGTCATAATGACTTCTGCCGCAGAAACACCTTCATCATGAATTTCTGTTGGAATACCGCGGCCATCATCTGAAACAGAAACCGACTCATCGGGATGAATAGTCACTCTTATTTCAGAACAGTGGCCCGCCAGAGCTTCATCAATGGAATTATCAACGATTTCAAACACCATATGGTGTAGACCTGTGCCATCATCAGTATCACCGATGTACATACCAGGGCGCTTTCTAACGGCATCAAGGCCTTTCAATACCTTAATACTGGATGAATCGTAGTTCTGCTCTTCACTCATACGGAGAAACCTAAATCTCTTGGTTTAAGTATTAACACTCTGTCGGTGTAATACCCCCATGTTCCACGTGGAACATGTTTGTCTGCGTTTCTTCTTTCGGCCAGGTAGACACCACATCTTCCAGGAACACCCCAGTAATAAATGTTTGTGCGCCCAACCGACATAATAACTCACCTACTTTTTCCCTGTGTTGTAAATCCAACTCCGAAGGAAGATCATCAAGTAAGTAGAGACACTGGTTGCCTGTACGCTCATGAAACAAAAA
This sequence comes from Porticoccus sp., assembly GCA_023263825.1. Taxonomy (GTDB): domain Bacteria; phylum Pseudomonadota; class Gammaproteobacteria; order Pseudomonadales; family Porticoccaceae; genus Porticoccus. The sequence goes on along the minus strand of JALQUJ010000153.1, from coordinate 1,161 downwards.
ACCCTGAGCTATTTGCATAGCTGTAACAAGTATTTTTGTTTGCCCACGTGACAACACATCATTTGCTGACTGCTTGTTAGATCTAACACTCAGATCTGCCCGGTGGGGGCCATGCCCAGTCACCTTGGCCAACATATCACGCTGTCTATCTGATGCTAAAACTTCCGCCAAGGGTTTTGTTTTATCCCACCCCGCATAATGTTTGAATTCAAGCCCCTCTATATTGGAGAGTTCTGACATAACCCATTGAATTTTAGGTATTAATTCTTTCAAATATGCTTCGCGAAAACCATTAATTCGTTCTGCCAGCTCGACAAACTCAAGATCCCAAACTGACATTTCTGCATCGTCTATTCTATCACGCCGGAGCAAAGAATTGCGCTGTTTCAATGCCCGTCTAAAACTTTGCCACACACCTCTGTATTGATGTTCCACGTGGAACACACCCCAATCTACATATTGCCGCCGATACTTCGGTCCTCCATCAAGAAGATGAAAGCTTTCTGAATCTAAAACCAACAAAGGCATCATCTCAGCAAGAGTCGATGCATTATTTATGGTTTCACCGTTCACTTTAAACAGAAAGTCTCCCTGCCTGGAACGACTAACCCCCATAGGGAAATTAACACCCTCTTTTTCCAACAAACCAAAGACGGTACAACTGTCTTCTTGCTGATTAATCACTGGGTTTAATGTACGCGTTCGAAAAGAGCGACCACGCCCAAGAAGGTGGATAGCTTCAAGCAAGCTGGTTTTTCCACTACCATTTTGGCCATAAAAAAGATTAGCACCAGGGGAAAGCAAAAGCTGGATGCCCTTGAGGTTTCTCAACCCATGAACATCCAGCTTTTTTAAATACATATTAAACAGGGAATGATCGTCAAAAGGTCTTATAAAGGTGAATTATCAAAGCCGCATCGGCATAACAACATACACCGCTTCTTCATTTGCAGGATCTTCTATTAATGCACTACTGTTGGCATCAGAAAGCGTAAATCTCGCCTCACTACCCGACAAAACGTTTAGCACATCAATCACATAGCTCACATTGAACCCTACTTCCAAATCTTCTGATGTGTAATTAACGGTGACATCTTCCTGAGCTTCTTCCTGCTCCGGGTTATTTGCTACCAATGTTAGCAAACCTTTTGATAGTAACAG
>JALQUJ010000116.1 GCA_023263825.1 Porticoccus sp. | reverse complement strand
TCGAGAAGTTGAATTAAACAATTTAAGAAACATCGGAATCATGGCGCATATAGATGCTGGAAAAACAACTTTGACCGAAAGAATTTTATATTATACAGGCAAAACTTACAAAATTGGAGAAGTTCATGATGGTGCTGCTGTTATGGATTGGATGGAGCAGGAGCAAGAAAGAGGGATAACTATTACCTCTGCTGCAACAACATGTTCTTGGAACAAGCACACAATCAATATTATTGATACTCCAGGACACGTTGACTTCACCATTGAGGTGGAACGTTCGTTGCGAGTTTTAGATGGTGCCGTTGTTGTACTTTGTGGTTCTTCCGGTGTTCAGCCGCAAACGGAAACCGTTTGGCGTCAGGCCAATAAATATGAAGTTCCCCGTATGGTTTTTGTGAATAAGATGGACCGTGCCGGTGCTGACTTTATGATGGTCGTTGATCAACTAAGAGATCGGTTGGGTGCCAACGCAGTACCTTTACAAATGACCATTGGTGCTGAAGAAGAATTTAAAGGTGTTGTTGATCTGATCAAAATGAAAGCGATTCTCTGGAATGAAGCCGATCAGGGTATGACCTTTGACTATGCCGATATACCAGAAGATATTTTGTCCCAGTGTGAAGAGATGCGCGAGTATCTTGTTGAGGCCGCAGCAGAAGCTAACGATGACCTGATGGAAAAATACCTGGATGGTACTGAGCTGTCAGAGGAAGAAATTAAGTTAGCAATTCGCCAACGTACACTGGCCAATGAAATTGTCCCCGTACTTGGCGGTTCGGCATTCAAGAATAAAGGTGTTCAGGCAGTATTGGATGCCGTAGTCGAATATCTGCCATCTCCAACAGAGGTTAAAGCCATTGAGGGAACACTTGAGGATGGTGAAACCGTAGCTACACGTGAAGCTGATGATGATGCGCCGTTTTCTGCGTTGGCCTTTAAGATTGCGACCGACCCTTTTGTTGGTACTTTAACATTCTTCCGCGTTTATTCTGGCAAGCTGGAAAGTGGTACAACACTCTATAACTCCGTTAAGCACAAGAAAGAGCGAGTAGGTCGTATGGTGCAAATGCACTCAAACAGCCGTGAAGATATCAAGGAAGTTTTGGCTGGCGATATTGCTGCAGCTATTGGCCTGAAAGATGTCACAACAGGCGATACTCTTTGTGTAGAAAATGGAAAAATCGTTTTGGAGCGTATGGAGTTTCCGGAACCGGTTATATCTGTAGCTGTAGAGCCAAGGTCTCAGGCTGATCAGGAAAAAATGGGCATTGCACTGGGTAAGTTGGCCCAAGAAGATCCTTCTTTCCGGGTGAAGACCGATGAGGAAACCGGGCAAACCATTATCTCTGGTATGGGTGAATTGCACCTGGATATTCTGGTTGAGCGTATGCGCCGGGAGTTCAGTGTTGAGGCCAATATCGGCAAACCCCAGGTGGCTTATCGTGAAGCTATTCGCAATACCTGTGATATTGAAGGAAAATTCATTCGGCAATCTGGTGGTCGTGGTCAATATGGCCATGTTTGTATTAAGTTCGAGCCAGGCGAAGATGCCGGAGCAGAAGGGCTCGAATTTGTGAATGAAATTGTTGGGGGTGCCGTACCGCGTGAGTATATCCCCGCAGTAGAAAAAGGCATTTCAGAACAAATGCAAAATGGTGTTCTGGCAGGTTATCCGCTGCTGGGGCTAAAGGCTACATTACACGATGGTTCTTTCCACGATGTGGATTCCAATGAAATGGCCTTTAAGATTGCTGCGTCTATGGCGACCAAAAAACTCGCTGAAGATGGTGGCGCGGTGTTACTAGAGCCCATGATGAAAGTCGAAGTGGTTACACCAGAAGAAAACATGGGCGACGTGGTGGGCGATTTGAACCGACGCCGTGGTGTTATTCAGGGGATGGATGACGGCACTATGGGCAAAATTGTCAGTGCAGAAGTGCCGTTGGCAGAAATGTTTGGTTATGCAACAGATCTACGCTCGGCAACCCAGGGGCGTGCAACGTTCACCATGGAATTTGAGAAGTACTCTGAGGCGCCACGCGCGGTCGCTGATGAGATTATGTCCAAAAATCAATTTTAATTTAAAAATTTAGACTTTAGTTTAGAGGTTATAGTAATGGCAAAGGAAAAGTTTGAACGTAATAAGCCCCACGTGAATGTGGGCACAATTGGTCACGTTGACCATGGTAAAACGACACTGACAGCGGCGCTGACCCGCGTATGTGCAGAAATATGGGGCGGTGATGCCGTAGCATTTGATGGTATCGATAACGCACCGGAAGAACGTGAGCGCGGTATTACTATCGCAACCTCCCACGTGGAATACGATTCTCCCGATCGTCACTACGCCCATGTTGACTGTCCAGGGCACGCTGATTATGTGAAAAACATGATCACTGGTGCTGCCCAAATGGACGGCGCTATCTTGGTATGTGGTGCAACAGACGGCCCT
>JALQUJ010000098.1 GCA_023263825.1 Porticoccus sp. | reverse complement strand
AATGATATTTACCCTGATTATAAGGCCAATCGGGTATTGCCAGACGAAGCGTTAGAATTTCAGCTGAATGCCTGTGTAGAGGTTACAGGATTATTGGGTATAACCGGTTTGGCCAGCAATACCTATGAGGCCGATGATATTGTCGGTACTTTGGCAAAAGCTGGGCGAAATCAGGGGCATAATATTGTTGTGGTCAGTGGTGATAAGGATTTATCCCAACTTGTTATAGCTGAACAGGATGTAATTTGGGATTTTGGTAAAAAAAGTCCGCTGAATAGAGAGGCGGTAAAGGAGAAGGTGGGTGTGTGGCCAGAACAGGTAGCAGATTACCTTGCACTTGTGGGTGATAGTGTTGACTGTATTCCCGGTGTGCCGGGGGTGGGTGATAAAACGGCTACGGCATTGTTGGATCATTTTGAGAGCATTGATGATTTGTTGGCTGCGGATAATCAACAAATTGCTGATATTCCTGTTCGTGGTGCCAAGACATTACCGGATAAAATAGCAGAATATCGTGAGCAGATTTTAATGGCGCGAGAACTTACTATAATTGCTGAGGATGCTCCTATCTCTATTGAGGATAACCCCCAATTACAACGACAGACTATTGCATTGGATAAGCTCACAGAGTTCTGTGATCAAATGGGTTTGGGCGGACGCTTAATAGCAAGGGCAGAAAAGGTTAATCAGCAAATGGAAATTTGTACTGAATGAAAATAGTTGCCGATGAAAACATGCCGTTGGTGAAGGAGTTGTTTGCGTCTTTTGGTGAAGTACAAACATTTCCTGGACGTGAGCTTGGCCCTGAGCAGGTAAAGAATGCTGATGTTCTGCTCGTACGTTCGGTGACAATGGTAAATGCCGGGTTGCTTGAGGGCAGCCCCGTACGTTTTGTGGGTTCGGCTACCATAGGTACGGATCATGTGGATCTGATTTACCTGAAACAACAGGGTATTCAGTTTGCCAATGCACCCGGCTGTAATGCCAATGCCGTGGTTCAGTATGTGTTATCAGTATTATTCAGGCTTCGCCCCGATTGGCAGGAGCAAACAGTTGGTATTGTTGGTTGTGGCAATGTGGGGGGAAGGTTGTATCAAACCTTGCAAAAGTTAGGGGTAAATTGTCGCTGTTATGACCCTTTTCTGTCTCATGCTGACAATGCCCATTTAACCTCTTTTGAAGAAGTTCTTCAGTCGGATATTCTTTGCTTACATACACCATTGACAACGGAGGGACCTTTCCCGACTTTCCATTTATTTGATGAAGCGGTGCTGTCACAACTTGCTTCTGATACATTGTTAATTAATGCAGCCAGGGGTGCTGTGGTGGATAACCAGGCACTTTTAAATACATTATTAAGTGTATTGCCACAGCGATCGTTGCAGGTGGCGTTGGACGTTTGGGAAGGTGAGCCTGATATTCTGTTACCTCTACTTGAACAGGTGGATATTGGCACTCCTCATATCGCGGGTTACAGCTACGATGGTAAAGTAAATGGCACGACAATGGTTAGGGATGCATTTTGTGGTTGGTTAGGTGAAGCGATACCCAGTTCGACTTTTAATAGTTTGTCCATGTCAGACCTTAATGTTTCTTCGTTATCGGAAGCTGTGTTGACGACGTTTGATGTGGAAAAACAAGATCAGCGTATGAGGGACACATTGTTAATTGATGGATTAGATATACCCCGTACTTTTGATTTACTACGAAAAAATTGCCCGAAACGATTGGAATTTCACCATTACAGGGTCCCCGTTAATAATGTACCTTCCAATAATATATCAAAGAATGTTGAAGCTACTGTGGCCAGATCAATGGCAGCACTAGGGTTTAGAGTAGATGGGACTTAAAGAAAATGGGTGTATAAAAGAAAATGTGCGAAGGGAAAATAGTTTAATAAGTAATGAACTGGTAGAACATTACTGTTTTTTTTGCCCTGAATTTGAATTTACGGCTTTTTCCAGCTCATCTTCTTCTAGGTTATGACAGGCATTTTGTACCATATCTTCAGTGATTGGGATTTCATTGCCATCTTCATCAATTAATGCCGCACCGTGGAAATCGGTGGTTTGTTTGTTAGTTTTTTCTTTGTTCATACTGTGTTCGTAGCCTTGTTAGTGATAATTCAACATATCACGATTAGTTTCGCACCCAAAAGCAGTTGTACAATTTTAGTATAAAAAATGTGGAGTAGTTAGTGTTTCGGCTAGGCTTGATTGTAAACCCGATGGCAGGAATAGGCGGCCCTGTTGCCCTGAAAGGTAGTGACGGCTCAGACATTGTTGCTGAAGCTCAAAACCGGGGTGCGGAGTTGCGAGCCCCTGATAGAGCTATTCGGGCACTAAAAGTAATTTATGACGGCGTAGAGTCAGGCAATGTGGCGTTGACGACTTATCCTGGGCCAATGGGTGAGGAAATAGCCAAGCAATGTGGATTTTTGCCCCAGGTAATTGGTGATATTAATCCAGAACAGACCACTGCTACTGATACAGAATCTGCAGCTACTGAAATGTCTGCTATGGGATTGGATATGATCTTGTTTGTGGGTGGGGATGGGACCGCTCGCAATATTTGTAATTCGGTACCTGGTGATCAGCCAGTGTTAGGTATTCCTGCGGGAGTAAAAATGCATTCGGGTGTATATGCCATTACTCCTGAAATAGCCGGGGAGTTGGTATGTCAATTAGTCAGAAGGGAACTGGTTGATATTCGCCCACAGGAAGTACGGGATATCGATGAGGAGGCTTTTCGACAGGGAAAGGTTAAGGCCCGATACTATGGTGATTTACTGGTACCCGAAGAGGGGCAGTTTATGCAGCATGTGAAGTCCGGGGGTAGGGAAGTTGAGTCCCTGGTGCTTGAGGATATTGCCGCAACATTAATCGAGGATATGGAGGATGATTGCCTCTATATTGTTGGCCCAGGCTCTACAACCAAGGGATTGATGGATGAGCTCGCCTTGAATAGTTCGCTGTTAGGTGTGGACTTGATTAAAAACGGAGAGTTGCTGGCATTGGATGTGACTGCAACGCAGATAGAGAACGCCATTCTTGAACACAATGGTGTGGCTAAAATAATAATTACCCCCATTGGGGGGCAGGGACATTTGTTGGGTAGGGGGAATCAGCAACTAACACCTGCCGTGATTCGTCAGGTAGGAAAGGATAATCTGATTGTTATAGCTACAAAAACCAAAATTACAGAGCTCAATGGTAGGTCATTACTGGTAGACAGTAATGACCCACAACTGGATAGAGCACTATCGGGGTACATTCCTGTAATTACCGGATATAGGGACCAAGTTCTCTACCCCATAGGTTAGAAGCTATTTCATATTGCTGACTGTCTACAGGGCCACTTCTGTACTTGCCAGCTTTTCTGTACCCTTCCTAACTCTAAACCGTTCAAGAAAGCTGGCAAGTTTGCCTATGGCTTCTTCAAGATCATCTTCCCGGGGTAAAAAGACAATACGAAAATGGTCAGGGGTCGGCCAGTTAAAAGCTGTTCCTTGAACTAATAGTATTTTTTCTTCCAATAATAGATCCAGCACAAATTGTTCATCATCTTCGATGGGATAAACTTCTGGATCTAGTTTGGGGAAAAGGTACATAGCAGCTTTTGGTTTAACACAGCTCACACCAGGAATTTCGGTAAGCAATGACCAAGCTTTGTCCCTCTGTTGTAATAACCTTCCTTCTGGGCTAATTAAGTCATTAATGCTCTGGTACCCGCCTAATGCCGTTTGAATGGCGTACATAGCTGGTACATTGGCGCATAGACGCATAGATGAAAGCATCTCAATGCCCTGAATATAGCTTTGAGCAAGATGCTTGGCCCCACTGACGATCATCCAGCCAGATCTAAACCCAGCTAACCGGTAGGTTTTCGATAACCCATTGAAGGTAATACAGAGAATATCTGTTGCTAATCGAGCAAGGGGAAAATGTTGTGTTCCATCATAGAGAATACGATCGTAAATTTCGTCGGCATAGATAATCAGGTCATGTTTTCTTGCCAGATCTACGATTTTTTGTAATACGGCTTCACTATAAACAGCCCCTGTGGGGTTGTTAGGGTTAATAACCACGATGCCACGAGTGTTAGGCGTTATTTTACTTGCAATATCCTCGATGTCAGGCTGCCAGTCTTGTGCTTCATCACAGAGGTAATGAACAGCTTTGCCTCCCGCTAAAGTGACGGAGGCTGTCCATAGGGGATAGTCGGGGGCTGGGACAAGAATTTCGTCACCGTTGTTCAGTAATGCCTGCATCGACATGACGATCAGTTCGCTGACACCATTACCCAGGAAAATATCATCAATTTCAACGTCGGGGATACCTTGTATTTGACAGCGCTGCATGACGGCTTTACGTGCGCTGTAAATGCCTTTCGCGTGGCAGTAACCCTGAGCTTCTGCTAAATTATGGATAACATCATGAATAATTTCGTCTGGTGCTTCGAGGCCAAAAGATGCCGGGTTCCCTATGTTTAGCTTGAGAATCCGGTGTCCTTCCTCTTCCAGACGGTTAGCATGATCCAGAACTGGGCCGCGAATGTCATAACAGACATTGTCCAGTTTGTTTGATTTTTTAATGTGTTGCATAAAATTGATATTAATAGGGTTTTATTGTTGTGTTTAGCTTTAGCAATCTGTCCATTGTATATCAATTTCCCTCTATCACTAAGAATTGTTAGAGGGAAGAACTAAGGATAGTTAGAGGTTGATGTCATGATTGATTATAAAAAAATAACGAATGATGAATGGCGGGAGCGCCTGACAGATAAGGAATATCAAGTTTGTATAGAAAAAGGGACGGAGCCTGCGTTTTCCGGTGAATACTATGATAAAAAAACAGTAGGGACGTATCTGTGCCGTTGTTGTGGTGAGCCATTATTTCGTTCGGAGCATAAATATGATTCAGGTTCAGGCTGGGCCAGCTTTTACCAGCCATTAAGTAGTGACCTTATTGCTGAATGTCCCGATACCAGTCACGGGATGATTAGAGTAGAAACAAACTGTGCGAGTTGTGGGTGCCACTTGGGGCATGTATTTACTGATGGTCCTGACCCTACAGGTTTGAGGTACTGTACTAACTCACTCTCACTTCAATTTAAAAAAGAGTAATTGATTAAAAAACAGCTGGTTAAATAAAAGTAAAAGGGCTAAATAGCCCTTTTACTTTGTCTAGATTCAGGTAGCGCTCTATTTTACTGTTTATGAGGGCACTCAATATTTATATCCAGATAGCATTTACCTATAGATAAATTGAAGAGCAGGCTTGACAGCATAGAGTCTGCTTCTTAGAATGCGCGCCTCTCTGATGAGAACACGTTTTGTTACACAGTGTCCCGTTCGTCTAGAGGCCTAGGACACCGCCCTTTCACGGCGGTAACAGGGGTTCGACTCCCCTACGGGACGCCATTTTTACTCACTCTTGGTTGCAAAAAAGCTGCTTAGAGAAAGTGCGGGAATAGCTCAGTTGGTAGAGCGCAACCTTGCCAAGGTTGAGGTCGCCGGTTCGAACCCGGTTTCCCGCTCCAATATAAAAGCGCAATGCCTTAGGCATTGCGCTTTTTTTGTATGGCACAGCTTTTTTATTTATTTCTCTGCTTTTAGCTGGTTTCTCTCTATTTAGTTTTCCCGTGTTTTGTAAAAGTGATTTAGACTAGCGGTTTAGTTTCCTGCTGGATTTGTTGATAGCGCTTAACTTGATCTCTCTACACTAAAATAGAATGTTGGAATATGACCACAGCTGCACTCTCAATACGCAATTTATATAAACAATATGATAATGGTTTCGAGGCTCTTAAGGGTGTAGATCTTGAGGTACAGCCTGGGGATTTTTTTGCACTGTTGGGACCTAATGGGGCAGGGACGTCCACAACTAT
>JALQUJ010000049.1 GCA_023263825.1 Porticoccus sp. | reverse complement strand
TCAAGATCGGTTAGAGGATGCCCAGAATAGTAGTCTTTCGTTCGCCAGCCGTTTTGACCTTGCCTACAATGCCGCTCACGGTTTTGCCCTGGCGGCGTTACGCACCTCTGGTTACAGAACAGATAAGCGGTATCTGGTCTTCCAATGTCCGGTTCATACTGTGTCGATGGCGAATGCTAAAATGTGTGTTCTTTCTTTGTGTCATGAGCGCAGGAACCTGGCGGAATACGAAGGGCATATGGACGTGGATGAACAGCTGTTAGCTGAATTGATCAAGAATACTCTTGAATTAGGCAAAACTGTGGAGTCATTGGTGTATGAGTGATTGGGCATAAAAAAAGATGAACTTTTCGATTCATCTTTTTTGTATTTGGCTCCGCCTGCTGGGCTCGAACCAGCGACCCAATGATTAACAGTCATTTGCTCTACCAACTGAGCTAAGGCGGATCAGTTAAGAGGCGCGTATCTTATATATCGGCCTGGGGTGAGTCAACCCTTCATATCGCATCTATTTAAGGTCTTTTCTGGCGTATAATGGAGCGTTTTTCATTACCCTTACAATTGAATTACATTGGATAAATGTGCGGTGTCAAAATCATTTAAAGTCACAAGTTCATATCAGCCGGCAGGTGATCAACCAGTAGCCATTAAGCAGTTGGTTGAAGGACTGGAGGCGGGGTTAGCCGCACAAACATTGCTGGGTGTTACCGGGTCGGGTAAAACCTTCACCATTGCCAATGTGATCAATGAAGTTCAGCGGCCTACAATCGTGCTAGCCCACAATAAAACTCTGGCAGCCCAGCTCTATGGCGAGCTGAGGGATTTCTTCCCGGAAAATTCTGTGGAATATTTTGTCTCCTACTACGATTATTATCAGCCGGAAGCCTATGTGCCTTCCTCAGGAACATTTATTGAAAAAGATGCTTCGGTTAATCAGCACATTGAGCAAATGCGGCTCTCTGCGACGAAAGCCTTAATGGAGAGGAAAGATGTCATAGTCGTTGCAACGGTTTCATCCATCTATGGTCTGGGTGATCCTGAATCCTATTTAAAAATGCTGCTCCATTTAGTCCGTGGTGATCAAATTGACCAGCGATCAGTACTGCGCCGGTTGGCTGAACTTCAATACACCCGAAATGATGATGTTTTTCAACGTGCGACTTATAGAGTGCGTGGTGATGTGATTGATATTTACCCGGCGGACTCTGATCGTGAGGCGGTCAGAATCGAGCTGTTCGATGATGAGGTAGAAAACCTCTCCCTATTTGATCCATTAACTGGCGAAGTGTTAAAGCGAGTACCGCGCATTAGCGTTTACCCCAAATCCCACTATGTAACACCACGGGAAATGATTTTAAATGCCATTGATCAGATCAAAGATGAATTGTCCGAGCGGTTAGAACAACTGCGATCTGTGCATAAGCTAGTGGAAGAGCAACGGCTTCGGGAACGTACTCGCTATGATCTGGAAATGATGCAGGAGTTGGGTTACTGCAACGGCATTGAAAACTATTCTCGTTATTTATCTGGTCGCCAGCCGGGAGAACCACCACCCACATTATTTGACTATCTGCCACCCGATGCATTGTTAGTGATAGATGAATCCCACGTCACCGTGCCCCAGTTAGGTGGCATGTATAAAGGTGATCGCTCACGGAAAGAAACCCTGGTGGAATATGGCTTCCGCCTGCCCTCGGCGCTGGATAACCGCCCCCTGCGTTTTGATGAATGGGAGCGATTAGCCCCACAAATGATTTTTGTCTCTGCGACGCCGAGTAAGTATGAAGCGAAAAATCAAGGTCAGGTAGTTGAGCAAGTGGTTCGCCCCACAGGATTGGTAGACCCTGAAATCATTGTTCGGCCCGCGACTACTCAGGTGGATGATGTGCTGTCGGAAATCAACGAATGTGTGGCAAAAGAACAGCGCGTATTGATTACTGTTTTAACCAAACGTATGGCGGAAGACTTTACCGAATACCTGGATGAGCATGGTATTCGGGTGCGTTACCTACACTCAGATATTGATACCGTTGAACGGGTAGAAATTATTCGCGACCTGCGTCTAGGTGAATTTGATGTGTTGGTGGGTATCAACCTGTTGCGAGAAGGGTTGGATATGCCAGAAGTGGCATTGGTCGCCGTGTTTGATGCCGATAAAGAAGGCTTTTTACGTTCAGAACAATCACTGATTCAAACCATTGGCCGGGCTGCAAGAAACGTTGAGGGCAGGGCCATTCTCTATGCCGATAAAGTCACCGGCTCAATGCAGCGGGCCATGGATGAAACCGAACGTCGGAGAACAGTTCAACTCAAACACAATGAAGAACACGGCATTGTTCCCCAAAGTATTGTTAAAGCCGTAGCCGATATTATGGAAGGTGCAGCTGCAATACCGGGTAAAGGCTCACGCAAAGTGGCTGAACCCAAAGGCAAATATCAGGTAGATGAAATCGAACTGCATTCAGAATCAGATATCTTGAAGCAAATTGCTGTGCTTGAAGAGAAGATGTTTGAAAGTGCGAAGAATCTGGAGTTTGAAGAAGCGGCTAATTTACGGGATGAAGTGGCGCATCTTAAGAAGATGGTGGATGGGGTGGTTTGAGGGCTAGCTTAGAAAGGGTCTAGCTCTATTTTGTCTGAATAGTAGGTGCATTTTGAAAATAAAGTGTAATCATTAGAATTAATTGAAAACTCAAGTTTATCCAATATCAGTGTTTCTAATGAGCTTAGGTGATCGAGGATATGAGTAAACTTCATAATTAGTTCTTGAATCTTAGTTTTAAGGTTTTCCATCGAATCATCAGAAGATCGTATATTTATTTTCGATGTTTGAGCATGTGCAGCGGTGTTTTTACGTTCTTTGTTTAATTCTCGAAGGGCAGGTATTGCGCAATCAAAATGTCGGCATAATTTGTAGCGGTGTGCTAACGAGCCCAGTAGGGGCATGCAATGAGAGGGCTTTGGTTTCTTGCAAGTGGGGCAGTTTTTTATTAGTAATCCTCCGAGAGATACATCTTCATATTCTTTAAGTGGAATGTTGCTTCAGTAAAGGCATTGCTTGATTAGTGCTTCGCAAGTACGTGTGCAATTCATTACGAGTTCGTTATAGCGACGTATATGTAATATTTCGGCATTTAGAGGGGGTTAATGTTTCTGGAATTCTGGCTAGAGCTAATGACTCATTAATAGCTTGGGCTGTCATATTGGCCAGTGTTGAAGCATTGAAACTAAAAGGATTGTTTATGTAGGGTTCGAGTATGAAGAACTCCGGGTCTTTTGGTTTCTCCAGTAGAACCTTCATGTTCTTTTCAATTCGGTTAAGCCAGTTGTAGAGGTCAGTTGCAACAGGATAAAAATTTGGTGCAATTGGTTCTATACCTGACAAAGCTCCTACTATGGACTGTTTGGAATAAGCAAAAGCCTCTTTTCTAAAAACCCAGTCATAGTGGGACGTTTCAAGTGTTTCCTTATTACCCATTGCAATGTTTTCTCCATATGGAGAATTGATAATACTGCTTATATGGTTGGTGATCTATTGGTGAGCACAAGTGGATTATTCGAGCTTTCGCTCTCTCCCTCCGGGTCGGCGTCTCTTTGTTCTGGTGCTGTCTCGCCGCTTTGCGGCTTGACTCGAACTTCTTTGTCGATTTCTTACCTGCAGTCCAAACAAGAAACCCTCACCTAATGGTGAGGGTCTTTTATTTGGTAGGACTAGGCAGATTCGAACTGCCGACCTCTACCATGTCAAGGTAGCGCTCTAACCAACTGAGCTATAGTCCTAAAATATTGCTTTGCCATGGTGGTGTTTAACCAACTGGGCTGCATGTCTGCAAGAGGCGCAATTTACCAGCGGCAGGCCAATGTGACAAGCGAATTTCCTGGCTTTGGTTGTTCTTGTTTTGGTGCATGGTTTGTTGCCATGTAGTTGCTTGATTCTGGGGGGTAAGGCGGTAAAATGGCGGCCTCTACATAATCTGCTATACCAATAGCATTCGTATTCACCATGTGGCCTTTGGTAGGGGTCACCACTGGAAAGGACAGAAGCATGCCTGTTATTACCCTTCCTGACGGTAGTCAACGTAGTTTCGATAACGCAGTTAGTATTCATGATGTTGCCGCTGATATTGGTCCGGGCTTAGCCAAGGCTGCATTGGCCGGAAAGATTGATGGCGAGGTGCTTGATACCTCCCATGTGATTGAGGCAGACGTTGAGCTGGCGATTATTACAGATCGCTCTGAAGAGGGGCTGGAAATTATCCGTCACTCGTCAGCTCACCTTTTAGCGCAAGCGGTTAAACAGTTGTTTCCTGAAGCTCAGGTGACGATTGGGCCGGTGATAGAAAACGGTTTTTATTACGACTTTGCTTTTGAGCGTCCCTTTACCCCGGAAGATCTGGAAGCCATTGAGAAGAAAATGGCTGAACTGTCTTCGGCGGATGCCAGCATTGAACGTCGGGTACTGTCCCGCGATGAAGCAGTTGCCTATTTCCGTGGTTTGGGTGAGGAATATAAAGCAGAAATTATTGAGGATATTCCTGCAGATCAGGATTTATCCCTTTATCGCCAGGGTGATTTTGAAGATTTGTGCCGCGGCCCCCATGTGCCTTCAACGGGCAAACTGAAGTTCTTCAAACTGATGAAAGTGGCTGGTGCTTATTGGCGTGGTGATTCGAATAATCAAATGCTTCAGCGTATTTATGGCACGGCCTGGACCAGTAAAAAAGAATTAAAAGCTTACTTGCACCAGTTGGAAGAAGCGGAAAGGCGTGACCACCGTAAGCTGGCGAAGAAATTTAATTTATTTCATTTGCAGGAAGAAGCGCCGGGTATGGTGTTTTGGCATCCAAAAGGCTGGAGTATTTATAGCGAAGTTGAACGCTATATGCGTGAAGTGCAGCGTCGTAATGGTTATAGCGAAATCAAAACACCATTGGTTGTGGACCGCACTTTGTGGGAACGTTCAGGCCATTGGGATAAATTCCGTGAAAATATGTTTACGGTGGAATCGGAATCCCGTGATTATGCGGTGAAGCCGATGAATTGCCCCTGTCATGTGCAGGTATTTAATCAGGGCTTAAAGAGCTACCGTGATTTACCGTTGCGTTTGGCTGAATTTGGTTCCTGCCACCGAAATGAAGCCTCTGGGACATTACAGGGTTTAATGCGAGTTCGTGGTTTTGTTCAAGACGATGCGCATATTTTCTGTACCGAAGAGCAGATTCAGGACGAGGTTTCGATCTTTAGTGATTTACTCTTTGATGTTTATAAAGACTTCGGCTTTAAAGATGTGATTATTCGCTTGTCGACTCGCCCAGAAGAGCGAGTGGGTAGTGATGAGGTTTGGGATAAAGCGGAAGAGGCGTTGGCAGATGCCTTGGTCGCCAAAGGGCTGGAATATGAAATGTTGCCGGGGGAGGGTGCATTCTACGGACCGAAGATAGAATTTTCACTGAAGGATTGCCTGGGTCGGGTATGGCAGTGCGGCACGATACAAGTCGATTTCTCCATGCCAGGGCGCCTGGATGCACAATATGTTGCGGAAGATGGATCACGCCATGTGCCGGTTATGTTGCACCGGGCTATCTTGGGTTCCTTTGAGCGATTCATCGGTATCTTGATCGAACATTACGAAGGTGCATTCCCTACTTGGTTGGCACCACAGCAGGCTGTGGTGATGAATATTACCGATACTCAGGCCGAATATGTCGAAAATGTAGTGGATTCCTTGAAAAACAAGGGCTTCCGAGTCGAAAATGACTTGAGAAACGAAAAGATCGGCTTTAAAATTCGCGAGCACACAATTCAGAAGGTTCCCTATTTGCTGGTTATCGGTGATAGGGAGGTTGAAACGCAGACCGTGGCAGTACGTTCACGGGGTGGTGAAGATCTAGGCATTATGCGTGTAGCAGAGTTTGCTGAGCTTCTTACCCAGGACGTCAATCGTCGCGGTCGCGTGCATTTAAAAGACTGAAGTCGGAGATTAAATTATCAAGAAAAGCTATGGGAAGGGGTCCGCTAAACGATCTCGCATGAACGAAGAGATCGAAGCCTCTCAAGTACGTTTAATTGACGCTGAAGGCGAACAGGCAGGTATTGTTAGCCTTGAAGAGGCACTGAGTGCTGCTCAGGCTGCAAGCTTGGATCTGGTGGAAATATCCCCAGATGCTGAGCCACCTGTATGTAAGGTGATGGATTACGGTAAAAAGCTTTTTGAAGTCAAAAAGCAGCAAGCTGCTCAACGTAAGAAGCAGAAACAAACGCAGGTTAAGGAAATGAAGTTCCGTCCAGGAACGGATGTGGGCGATTACGAGATTAAATTACGTAATCTGACACGCTTCCTGGAAAATGGTGATAAAGCAAAAGTTACTCTCAGATTCCGTGGCCGTGAAATGGCTCACCAGGAACTGGGTATGGAAATGCTCAAACGTATTGAGCAGGACCTGGAAGAATTGGGAACTGTTGAACAGTATCCAAAAATGGAAGGCCGTCAGCTCACTATGGTGATTGCCCCCAGAAGCAAGAAAAAATAGAAAGCAGTAAAAAGAAGTAAAGCAAGTAAGAAACCAGAAGAAGTATCAGTACTCTTTATTCAAGTACTAGCAATATATAACGCTACCCGCGTTCAGCCTTTGGCAGACTGTCCGGGAGTGACTTCTTCTTCATTTAACCCGTCCTATACGGAGAACTAAAATGCCAAAAGCAAAAGCACATAGCGGTGCGACTAAGCGCTTCAAAAAAACCGGCGCTGGTTATAAGCACAAACACGCTAACAGAAGTCACATCCTCACAAAAATGTCACAGAAGCGTAAGCGTAATCTACGCGGTACCAGCACTATTACTGATGCTGATGCTCCGTTGATTGATCGCCTGTTACGTTCCTGATTAACCGATTATTTGAGAGGATAATGATATGCCACGCGTAAAACGAGGTGTCGAAGCACACCGTCGCCATAAGAAAATTCTGAAGCAGGCAAAAGGTTATTACGGAGCTCGTAGTCGTATTTTCCGTGTTGCTACTCAGGCAGTGACCAAAGCAGGGCAGTACGCATACCGCGACCGTCGCGTTAAGAAACGTACTTTCCGTGCACTTTGGATCACTCGTATTAATGCCCAATCTCGTGCTGAAGGCTTGAGCTACAGCCGTTTGATTGCTGGTCTTAAGAAAGCCAATATTGAGCTTGATCGCCGCGTACTGGCTGATTTGGCTGTACATGATAAGGCTGCATTTGCTGCTGTTGTTGTGCAAGCAAAGGCTGCCCTGGCTTAATATTCATGCCGATCCCGGTTCATGAATAGCCGGCAAATGAATATAGAGAGAAGGGAAAGGGCCATAGCTCTTTCCCTTTTTTGCTTTTAGAACGGGTCTTTTTGATAAAAATAAAAAAGGCATAGAGAGGCAAGCGAAGAGGCAAAATAATGGAAAACCTTGAGCTTCTGGCAAGTGAAGCTGAAAAGGCTGTGGATCAGGCAGCTGATATTTCATCTCTTGATGAGGTGAGAGTCGAATATTTGGGTAAAAAGGGTTTGCTGACAGGCTTATTAAAGGGCTTGGGTAAACTGTCACCTGAAGAGCGGCCAGCAGCGGGTGCTCGTATCAATGAGGTCAAGCAGCAGGTGCAGGAAAAGATTAACCTGCGTCGTGACAGTATGGAAAATGCTGCTGTGGAGGCTCGACTTGCCAGTGAAGCAGTTGATGTCACTTTGCCGGGTCGGAGTGAAGATGTTGGTGGCTTGCATTTGGTCACTCACACCATGGAGCGGATTGAGTCCTTTTTCACCCGCGTTGGGTACACGGTAGAAGAGGGGCCTGAAGTTGAAGATGATTACCATAACTTTGAAGCGCTAAATATCCCAGCTCATCACCCGGCTCGTGCGATGCACGATACTTTTTATATTAAAGACGCTGAGGGCTCAGGTGCCACTTCAGGTCTTGACCATGTTCTGCGGACACACACGTCTCCTGTTCAAATCAGAACCATGGAATCCCAGGAGCCTCCTATTCGTATTATTTGTCCGGGCAGGGTTTACCGCTGTGATTCTGATTTGACTCATACGCCGATGTTTCATCAGGTGGAAGGATTGGTTGTTGATGAAAATGTCAGTATGGCAGACCTTAAGGGTACGGTTGACCAATTTTTAAAAGCCTTCTTTGAGGCAGATTTACCTGTACGTTTTCGCCCGTCATATTTCCCGTTCACAGAGCCGTCTGCTGAAGTTGATATCCAATGTACTAACTGTGTGGGTAAGGGCTGCCGCATTTGTAAGAATACTGGCTGGTTAGAAGTGATGGGTTGCGGCATGGTGCACCCGAATGTTTTTGCCCACTGTGATGTAGATGCCAAGAAATACTCCGGCTTTGCTTTTGGTATGGGTGTGGAGCGTCTGGCCATGTTGCGCTATGGCGTGAATGACTTGCGATTGTTCTTTGAGAATGACCTTCAGTTTTTGAAGCAGTTTTAAATTACAATTAATAATATAAAACAACAATTTAAAAGTTTTATTTAAAGTAAATTATACAAAATAATTTTTGTGAGCAATTAGCGAATGAAATTCAGTGAATCCTGGTTGAGAGAGTGGGTAAACCCAGCAGTTGATACGAATGAGCTGGTAGCTCAGTTAACCATGGCAGGTTTGGAAGTTGATGCAGTAGAGCCAGTGGCTCCTGAATTTAGTGGCGTTGTGGTTGGTCAGATTATGTCCGTTGAACAACACCCTAATGCAGATAAATTGAGAGTCTGCCAGGTTGCTGGTGCTAGCGATGAAACCACACAGGTGGTTTGTGGTGCGCCCAATGCTCGTGAAGGAATCAAGATACCTTTTGCTACAGTCGGAGCTAAGTTGCCCGCTTCTGATACGGATGAATCTAACAAGCCGTTCAAAATCAAAAAGGCCAAGCTCCGTGATGTTGAATCCTATGGCATGCTTTGTGGGCCTGATGAAATAGGCCTTGAAGCGTACACTGATGATAAAATAGATGGCCTTTGGGAACTGCCAGATGATGCACCTGTAGGTGCGGATTTGCGCGATTATTTAAAGCTGGATGATCAAGTCATTGAAGTTGATCTCACGCCAAATAGAGGTGATTGCTTGAGCATTCGCGGCTTAGCCCGTGAAACAGGCGTATTGAATTCGGCACCCGTTAATGAGCAAGATTGTTCTGCCGTTACAGCGAGCATTTCCGATAGTGTTGATATTCAGCTGAGTGCACCACAGGCTTGTTCTCGCTATGCTGGTCGTGTCATTAGGAATGTGGATTTATCTGCTGAATCACCCATGTGGTTACAGGAAAAGTTACGCCGTAGTGGTATCCGCAGCATTGATCCTGTAGTGGATGTAACGAATTACGTGTTATTAGAGTTGGGGCAGCCAATGCATGCCTTTGATTTGTCTAAGTTGAATGGTGGTATTGATGTTCGTATGGCTTCACAGGATGAAGAGCTGACGTTGTTAGATGGTTCAGAGATTAAGCTAAACAGCGATACTTTGGTGATTGCTGATCAGAAGCAAGCGGTCGCTATGGCCGGGATTATGGGTGGTGCAGAGACAGCTGTTAGTGCTGGGACCCAAGATATATTCCTGGAAAGTGCTTATTTCAACCCTATAGCCATTGCCGGTCGCTCACGTACCTACGGTATGCATACGGACTCGTCCCACCGTTTTGAACGTGGTGTAGATCCCAAGCTTCAGGATGTGGCTATTGAGCGTGCTACGGCGTTGTTACTGAATATTGTTGGTGGTGAGCCAGGCCCAGTTTCAGTGGTTGAGGCCGTAGCCGATTTACCACAACAGGCAGACGTTACACTGACTCGTGGCCGCCTTGAGCAACAGCTGGGTTTGTCCCTTGAGGCTGATCAGGTTGGGGAAATGCTTAAGCGACTGGGGCTGACAATATTATTTAGATCTGAAAGTGACTGGGTTTGCAAAGCACCCAGTTGGCGGTTTGATATAGAGATTGAAGCCGATTTAATTGAGGAAGTGGCAAGAATTTATGGTTATAACCGTTTGCCAACATCGACGATTTCGTCGGAACTTCCCATTGAAGTCAAGACTGAAACCCAAAGGGGTTTGCCCAGACTTAGGCAGCAGTTGGTTGCACGGGGATACCGTGAAGCGATTACCTATTGCTTTGTAGACCCAGAAGTGCAGGGATACTTGACGCCCGATGCCGAGACTGTGGCATTGGCTAACGCCATTGCCAGTGATATGTCGGAAATGAGAACGACCTTATGGTCAGGCCTTTTGCCGGCGGTTCGTCATAACCTGAATCGGCAACAGTCGCGGGTACGCTTGTTTGAGACAGGGCTGAATTTTTTGCCTGTAAACGGTGAATTACAGCAAAAATCGATGATTGCAGGCGCTATCACTGGTAGCCGTACAACGGAAAGTTGGGTAGAGAAACAAGTTGATGTCGATTTTTATGATGTTAAAGCGGATGTTGAAGCGCTGCTTCAGCTAAGCCACAGCATCGAAGAATTTGAGTTTGTTAAGGGTAAGCATCCTGCCTTACACCCTGGTCAGTGCGCACGAATAGAGCGCAAAGGTCAGTTGATTGGTTGGGTGGGACAGTTGGATCCCCGAGTTCATAAGTCTTTAGATCTAACACAGCCCGTATTTGTGTTTGAATTAGAGCTGAAACCGGTCCTGAATGATGTATTACCGGCATTTGTGGGGGTCAGTAAATTCCCTGAGGTACGGCGTGATCTGGCTCTCATAGTTGATGAGGCTGTCTCCGCTGGCGATCTTTGTCATACAGTTCGTCAGAATGCAGGTGGACAGTTGATAGACTTAAAGATATTTGATGTCTATCAAGGAAAAGGCATTGAAAACAATAGAAAAAGTGTGGCTTTGGGCTTGACCTTTAGGGATAGTTCACGCACCCTTACAGAAGAAGAAATAAATGTGGCCGTTGAAACAGTTGTAAACGCCCTAGAAAAACAACATGCAGCGAGCCTCAGAGGTTAATTGAAACATGTCAGCACTTACGAAAGCCGATCTAGCCGAAATGCTCTTTGAAGAGATAGGTATAAACAAGAGAGAAGCGAAAGAGATTGTGGAATCTTTCTTTGAAGAAATTCGCTCTTCCCTTGAAAATAACGAGCAAGTGAAGTTGTCCGGTTTTGGAAACTTTGAATTGCGCGATAAAAATACTCGGCCAGGTCGTAATCCTAAGACAGGAGAGGAAATTCCTATTTCAGCCAGGCGAGTGGTTACATTCAAGCCTGGCCAGAAACTTAAAGCGAGAGTAGAAAGCTATGCTGGAACCGAGTAATAACGACCAATTACCAACTATTCCTGGCAAGCGTTACTTCACCATTGGTGAGGTAAGTGACCTCTGCGACGTTAAACCCCATGTATTGAGATATTGGGAGCAGGAGTTTCCTAACCTGAGCCCGGTCAAGCGACGTGGAAACCGCCGTTATTATCAACGTCAGGATGTGTTGATTATCCGTCAAATCCGCTCATTGCTCTATGATCAAGGCTTTACCATCGGTGGCGCACGTCAGCGTTTGACCGGTGATGATGCCCGTGAAGAAGCGACTCAAGTACGTCAAATCATCGATCAAACCGTTGGAGAGCTTGAAGAGCTACTCCAGGTTCTCAAAGCCTGAGAAACATATATCAGACTCCCTTGAATTGTAGGGGACTTTAGGTATTATGTGCGCCTCTTTCTAAGGCACTAAATTAGGTCCAAGGGCTTACTGATTAGTATCAAAGGTATTCGGGGCGTAGCGCAGTCTGGTAGCGCACTACACTGGGGGTGTAGTGGTCGTCGGTTCAAATCCGGCCGCCCCGACCAATTTGTTTGAAAGCTCCTAGATGGGGCTTTTTTATTGTCTGGAATTATTGCCCGGACTTTTATGTTATTTCAAAAAAGTTATTTCATTAATTTGTCACTATTACTCATTAGATTTGCCATAAAGGCTATTTAACTTTTTATAAAGTACTTAAAAAGTTGCTATAAATAGATCCTATGGAGGCGTAAGTGGAGCTTTAAGTGTCTTGTGTGGCGCCTTTTATCCATTTTAACGCTGTAGAATGAACAAAAGAGCCATAACTGGTTAGGTATAAAATGAAATCTCCCATTGTGAGTAAAGCCGTCATTCCCGTTGCGGGTTTGGGAACAAGAATGTTACCGGCTACCAAGGCTATTCCCAAAGAGATGTTGCCTGTTGTCGATAAGCCCCTTATTCAATATGTGGTGAGTGAAGCTATCGCCGCTGGTATTAAAGAATTAGTACTAGTTACTCATGCCAGTAAAAACTCTATTGAAAACCATTTTGATACCAGTTTTGAGCTTGAGGCTCAGTTAGAAAAGCGGGTAAAAAGGCAACTTCTTGACGAGGTTCGGGCTATTGTGCTGGAAGATGTCACGGTAATTTCTGTCAGACAGCCTTATGCGATGGGGTTAGGGCATGCGATTAGTTGTGCTAGGCCTGTGGTAGGCTATCATCCTTTTGCTATTTTGCTTCCTGATGTTTTAGTTGATCAGTACGAATCAAACCTTAAGACAGAAAACTTATCTGCTATGATGGATAATTTTTCACGAACAGGTCATAACCAAATTATGGTGGAAGCTGTTCCATGGGAAAATGTGAATAAATATGGAGTAGTAGATTGTCGTGGTGAAGAATTAGTGCCGGGGAGCACAGCTAAAATTGAAGGCATGGTAGAGAAACCAGACCTAGAGGTGGCACCTTCTAATATGGCTGCGGTTGGTCGCTATGTAGTTTCACCAGTGATTTGGGATTTGTTGGCTAAAACACCCATGGGTGTTGGTGGTGAAGTACAGTTGACAGATGCGTTGGAACAATTGTTACAGTTTGAAACAGTGGAAGGCTATCGCATTGTAGGCCGTAGCCATGATTGTGGTAGCAAGCTGGGCTATATGCAGGCAAATATTGCCTATGCGCTACAGCATAATGATATTGGCGAATCATTACATGAGTTTTTAACCCAGTCTGATGCTCTTAAATATAAAATAAGTCAGTCAAAAGTAAGCCAACCAAAAACTAGTTAATCAAAAACCACTTCAGTTAAAGATACTGGTAGATGCTCTAGCTAGTTTTAAATTAAATAAAGCACTAATTAGCTCCAATATTATGGAGCCCTTTTTTATGGATAGCATGTGAAAATAAACGGTTTTAAAGCATACGACATACGTGGGAAACTGGGTGAAGATCTGACGCCAGAAACGGTATATCGAATTGGTCGAGCTTATGCTCAATGG
>JALQUJ010000036.1 GCA_023263825.1 Porticoccus sp. | reverse complement strand
CAACTATGGCACATGATATTAGTGCACCACTTCAAATAATCCTAGAGGACTTAAAAAAGAGCCTGGATCAATTAGAAAATACAAATACCAAAAATGATCAAGATATTGAACCCATCATCAAAAAAATAACAAACCTACTGGCGGATGCAGATCTACAGGGGAAACAAGTCTTAGCGGTGACGAATAATCTTTTAGAGTTTTCCCATAGCCATGGAGGAAAAAAACAACTAACAGATATTCCCAAAATCATCGATAACACGCTAAAACTCGCAAATGATGTTATTTCTGTGCCCTCTGGCCTTAGGTTCAAAGATATTACTATAGAGCGTGATTATGGTGAGAACCTGCCTCAAATACCCGGTTTTATATCCGAGCTACAACAGGTATTTTTGAGTCTCTTCCGGCATGCCTGTCATGCACTTGGGGAGGCTCAACAACCTGGTGATCTTTCGACAATAAAACCTGATATAACGCCGACTATAAAACCAACGATAAAAATTCAAGTCATCGAATGCTACGATGCCCTATGGATTAAGGTGCAACATAACGGTCTAGGTGTGAGTAATGAGGAGCAGAAATTTATCTTTGAACCGTTTTTCACCAATACTTCTTCTGATAATGGCGCATCTGACAACGATTACGATGCAGGAAAACGCCTTTCGTTCTCTCACTTCATTATTACGGAGCAACATCGTGGGCAACTGGCTATTACTTCTGACATGAATGTAGGCACAACATTCCACATTCAATTGCCTCTAGAATAAAGCCATTTGAATAGGCTTAAATAAAATTAAGTTTGTATCAAGCTAACTAGAATAGCCTTTAGGGTTCGAACTCTGCCAACGCCATGCATCCTCCATCATAACCTGCAAATTTCTACCAGCCTTCCAGCCCAGTTCCCTTTTTGCCTTTGATGGATCTGCCCAACACTCTGCAATATCACCTGAACGCCTTGATGTTATCTCATAGGGAACAGGGCACTGAGAAGCCGCTTCAAATGCTTTAACCATTTCCAACACAGAATAACCATTGCCTGTACCCAGATTCCATACCTGGCAATCAGATACATTATTCATGCTCAAAAAATGCAATGCCTTTACGTGGCCCTCCGCCAAATCCATCACATGGATATAGTCCCTAATACCTCTTCCATCTGGTGTTGGATAGTCTCCACCAAAGACAGATAGCTTATCCAGCTTACCAACAGCCACCTGAGCAATATAAGGCAACAGATTATTTGGTATACCCTGAGGATCTTCTCCCATTAAACCACTACTATGTGCACCCACAGGATTGAAATAACGAAGGATACCAAGCTGCCAAAAATTTTTTCCTGACAAATTATCTGCAGCCATTAAATCTCGAAGGATGTTCTCCACCATCAACTTAGATTGGCCATAAGGGTTCGTTGTACTAAGAGGAAATTCTTCTGTGATTGGTGTTGAATGAGGATCACCATAAACTGTAGCAGAAGAGCTGAATATCAAGGTTGATATCTCGTGTGCTTTCATTGCTTCACACAATATCAGCGTACCAGCTACATTGTTTTGATAATACATAAGAGGCTCAACACAGGATTCTCCTACCGCTTTTTTTCCAGCAAAATGCATAACTGCATCTATTTTATGCTCAGAAAATACAGAATCCAAAGCTAACCTATCAGTCACATCATCGACGATCACAGGAAAAGTCTTTCCTGTAATCTGACGAACCCGTTCCAAAGAGACCAGAGAACTATTAGAAAGGTTATCAAAAACGACTATTTCGTGACCTTCTTCCAGCAAGGCAATACACGTGTGGCTACCTATGTAGCCTGCGCCACCTGTAATTAAAACTCTCATAAGGCAACCTTATCCAAAATAGCTATTTATCTAACAGATCGGCCTACCGCAATGGAAAGCCAGCCAAGTCCCTTCAATAAAAAACGACATACTGATAATGACAAAACTAGCACATACTTCAGATCAGAGGGTAAAAAAAAGATATACGGCTTAAAGAGCCGCTGAAATGAGCTTTGAGGCAAACGGTGGAAATCTCAAGAAATAAAAAAGCCGGACTATTGTCCGGCATTAGAGTATATCAATCTCGCCAAGGAAGTTTACTCTTCCTCAGTCTCTTCTATATCGACCGCTTCCACTTCCGGACGATCAACTAGCTCAACATAGGCCATAGGAGCAGCATCACCTGATCGGAAACCACACTTAAGAATACGAATATAACCACCTGGGCGATTCTCGTACCGCGGCGCCAGCTCACCAAATAGCTTGCCTACTGCAGCCTTGTCCTGCAAGCGGCTAAATGCCAACCTACGATTTGCTACGCTGTCGTTTTTTGCCAATGTAATCAGAGGCTCAGCAACACGACGAAGCTCTTTTGCTTTTGGCAGCGTTGTTTTAATAAATTCGTGCTCAACCAAAGACGCTGTCATGTTACGGAACATGGCGCGTCTGTGGGCACCTGTACGGCCCAATTTACGGCCACTATAGCGATGACGCATGATTATAATTCCTTATGAGTGTTGCTATCTCAGCAATAAATTCTCTATTTATTCACCAATTTAACGTGAATAAATTATTAAACTAATTCACCTTCTGAACGAAGACTGGCTGGTGGCCAGTTTTCCAGGCGCATACCCAAAGACAAACCGCGCGAAGCGAGTACATCTTTGATTTCTGTTAAAGATTTTTTACCCAAGTTCGGTGTTTTCAACAATTCAACTTCGGTACGCTGAATAAGATCACCAATATAGTAGATACTCTCGGCCTTCAAGCAATTAGCTGAACGGACTGTTAATTCAAGATCATCTACGGGGCGAAGAAGAATAGGATC
The DNA here is from genome assembly GCA_023263825.1 of Porticoccus sp. Taxonomy (GTDB): domain Bacteria; phylum Pseudomonadota; class Gammaproteobacteria; order Pseudomonadales; family Porticoccaceae; genus Porticoccus. The sequence goes on along the minus strand of JALQUJ010000036.1, from coordinate 13,427 downwards.
AACTTCCTCTTCCTTCTCTGCTGGCTCTGAAAGGCTTTCGCTTTCAAGGTCAACAAACACAGCTAACTGCTGCTGTAAAATGGTTGCTGCACGACGAATAGCCTCTTCAGGATCAATGGTGCCATTCGTTTCCAAATCCAGAACCAACTTATCCAAATCCGTACGCTGTTCGACACGTGCACTTTCTACAACATAAGCAACTCGTCTTGCTGGGCTAAACGTAGCATCCAATTGCAAGCGGCCAATGGCTCGTGTTTCTTCTTCATCATTTGCACGAATGTCAGAAGGCTGATAACCACGACCTTTTACTACATGCAATTGCATGTTCAATTCGGTATCACCAGTAATGTTGGCGATTACATGGTCTGGATTTTTAATTTGACAAGTATTATCTACCTGGATATCACCTGCAGTGACAGCACCTTTACCCTTCTTATTCAAAGTTAAAGTAACGTCGTCTTTTTCATTCAATACAATAGCAACATCTTTAAGATTCAGAAGAATTTCAATGACATCTTCTTGAACGCCTTCAATACTGCTGTACTCGTGCAAGACGCCTTCTATCTCTACCTCAACAATTGCCGATCCAGCCATTGAAGAAAGAAGGATACGGCGTAAAGCGTTACCCAATGTGTGCCCAAAACCACGCTCAAGAGGCTCTAGAACTACTTTTGCACGAGTTGGACTTAATTCTGTTACATCAATGGTGCGTGGTGTCAAAAACTCATTTACTGATGTTTGCATATCCGTACCTGTTTAATGTTACTTAACTGGTCTTCAGTTCTACGCAGCTTTACTGAAATCAACCCAAGCTAATTACTTGGAGTAAAGCTCAACAATGAGGTTTTCATTGATTTCAGAAGGAAGATCACTACGATCTGGAATACGTTTAAACGTACCTTCCATTTTGCTCGCATCTACTTCAATCCATTCAACCAAGCCACGCTGACCTGCAATTTGCAGTGCAGACTGAATTCTTAATTGAGTTTTAGACTTTTCACGAACACTGACAACATCATTCTCAACGACGCGATAAGAAGCGATATTTACCTTCTTACCATTCACCAAGATAGCATTGTGAGCTACTAGCTGACGAGCTTCAGAACGTGTTGAGCCAAAGCCCATACGGTATACAACATTGTCTAAACGCTGCTCTAAAAGTTGCAGTAAGTTTTCACCTGTCGCACCTTTCATATTCGCTGCATCTTTATAGTAGTTACGGAATTGTTTTTCCAACACACCATAAATCCGGCGAACTTTCTGTTTTTCGCGAAGCTGAACACCATAATCTGACAAGCGCCCACGACGCTGCCCATGCTGACCAGGAACACTTTCTGCACGGCACTTGGATTCCAGTGGACGAATACCACTTTTAAGGAACAGGTCCGTACCTTCACGGCGGGAAAGTTTACAAGTCGGTCCGAGATATCTTGCCATTAGTCCACTATCCTCGTTATACGCGACGTTTTTTCGGCGGACGACATCCATTATGTGGAATAGGCGTCACGTCGGTAATATTAGTAATTTTATAACCCGCATTATTCAATGCACGAACGGCGGATTCGCGTCCAGGACCAGGCCCTTTCACTTCTACATCGAGATTTTTTAGCCCGTATTCCTGAGCAGCTGCACCAGCACGCTCGGCAGCAACCTGTGCAGCAAATGGCGTACTTTTGCGAGAACCACGGAAACCAGAGCCACCTGCAGTAGCCCAACTCAAGGTGTTGCCTTGACGGTCAGTGATCGTAACAATCGTGTTGTTAAATGAAGCATGAATGTGTGCTACACCGTCAACAACGGTCTTTTTTACCTTTTTACGGGTGCTTTTTTGTCCAGGCTTAACCATATCTAATCATTCCTATCGCTTGATGGGCTTGCGAGGGCCTTTACGGGTACGCGCATTTGTTTTAGTACGCTGTCCACGAAGGGGTAGACCACGACGGTGACGAAGGCCTCGGTAACAACCAAGATCCATCAATCGCTTAACGTTCATACTAACTTCACGTCGCAGGTCACCTTCTACGCTATGCTCACCTACAGCACCGCGTACAGCATCCATCTGCTCTTCAGTCAAATCAGAAACTTTTACGTCTTCAGCAATACCTACCTGAGCGCAAATCGCCTTGGCAGTACTGCGACCAATCCCGAACACGTATGTGAGAGATATCACTGCGTGTTTGTTATCGGGGATGTTGACACCGGCAATACGGGCCATCACTTCACTCCACTTTAATGTTTGGCTGCTACCTTAACAATCCCACTGCTCCATTCTTCAAATAAAATTGGAGCTGGCCAAAAGGCGCAAAAGGATAGCTGTGGTTGCAATAAAAATCAATAACTGTATGCAATTAACCCTGACGCTGCTTATGGCGGGGCTCAGCACTGCAAATCACTCGAACAACGTTTTTACGCTTAACGACCTTACAGTTGCGGCATATTTTTTTTACAGAAGCACGCACTTTCATTGGAACACCTCAACTTCAACTAGCGGACACCGCCGCCATAACCTTTCAAATTAGACTTCTTCATCAGTGATTCATACTGATGGGACATTAAATGTGATTGCACCTGAGACATAAAATCCATGGTTACAACCACTGCAATCAACAGTGATGTACCACCTAGGTAAAAAGGCACATTTAAGTAAACATTTAAAAATTGTGGCAACAGACAAACTGCTGTCATGTAAAGACCGCCCACTAACGTTAGACGTGTCATCACTCCATCAATATATTTTGCTGTTTGTTCGCCAGGGCGTATACCTGGTAAAAACGCACCACCTTTCTTCAAGTTATCTGCCATTTCTTTCGGGCTAAACATTAGCGCCGAATAAAAGAAGCAGAAGAAAATAATCAGTGCCGCAAATAACAACACGTGTAATGGCTGTCCGGGGCCAATAAACAATGCTATTTCCTGCAACCAGTCCGGTGAATCAGCACCCTGGCCAAACCACTGAGCAATAGAAGCTGGAAACAACAATAAGCTACTAGCAAAAATTGCTGGGATAACACCGGCCATATTCACCTTTAAAGGCAAATGGCTGGTCTGGGCCGGTCCACGACCAGGCTGACGCTGAGCATAGTTTACCGTTACTCGACGTTGTCCTCGCTCGATGAACACAACAAAATAAACAACGGCTACAGCAAGTATCGCTACAAATAACAGCGCGAGAATATGAAGCTCACCTTGCCTAGAGGATTCAAATGCTTGTCCTATAGCGGACGGTATACCTGCAGCGATACCAGCAAATATCAACATCGAAATGCCGTTACCCACACCGCGCTCTGTAATTTGCTCACCCAGCCACATCAAGAAAACTGCACCTGTAACCAGAGAAACTACAGCAATAAAGTAAAAACTAAAATCTGGTGTATAAGCTAAACCCTGCCCTGCAAGGCCTACAGACATACCAAGGGCCTGTATCGTGGCTAGAACTACAGTGCCATAACGTGTGTACTGATTGATTTTACGTCTACCAGCATCACCCTCTTTCTTTAACTGCTCTAAGGAAGGCGTTACTGCCGTCATTAACTGCATAATAATCGATGCAGAAATGTAAGGCATAACTCCAAGAGCAAGGATACTCATACGCTCTAGTGCACCACCAGAGAACATATTAAACATCCCTATAATTGTTCCCTGATTCTGTCCGAAAAGATCTGACAATCTATCTGGGTCAATACCAGGAACAGGAATATGTGTCCCAATTCGGTAAATAACAAGTGCAAGAAGCAAAAAGCGAAGGCGAGCCCATAGCTCGCCTAAACCTTTCATGTTGCCTTGCGGCTGGTTACCCGGTTTGGCCATTAGAGGTTACTCTTCAACCTTTCCACCAGCGGCTTCAATCGCTGCTTGTGCACCTTTGGTCACACGAAGGCCTTTCACTGTTACCGGCTTAGTTAGCTCACCAGATAAAAAGACTTTCGCTCGTGTAATATTATTGTTGATTAAACCAGCTGCACGTAACGACTGAATATCAACAACATCACCTTCAACTTTATTCATCTCTGCAAGGCGAATCTCAGCAGTCACTCTAGAAATTCTCGAGGTAAAACCGTATTTAGGCAGGCGTTTTTGCAGTGGCATTTGACCACCCTCAAAACCTGGACGAACACGGCCACCAGAACGAGATTTTTGACCTTTATGACCACGGCCAGCAGTTTTACCCAAGCCGCTACCGATACCACGGCCGACGCGTTTGCCTGCTTTAATTCTGCCCGGTGCGGGACTAAGCGTATTAAGACGCATATTACTCTCCCTCAACCTTAACCATATAGTTAACTTTGTTAATCATTCCACGTACCGCAGGTGTATCTTCAACCTCTACAGTGTGTCTAATACGACGTAAGCCCAAACCTGCAACACATGCTTTATGTGATGCCAGACGTCCTGTAGTACTACGGACTAGGGTAACTTGAATTTTTTTAGCCTTCGCCATGGTAAAGCTTCCGTTATCTTTCGTTCGTTATCTTATGCGCTAAATAGCAGCCGAACTTAATTCAGAATCTCTTCAACAGTCTTGCCACGTTTTGCAGCAACACCTTCTGGAGAACTCATTGCTTGCAACGCTTTAAAGGTTGCGCGGACAACGTTAACAGGATTAGTAGATCCGTAACATTTGGCCAATACATTTTGTACACCAGCAATTTCTAATACAGCACGCATAGCACCACCAGCAATAACACCCGTACCTTCAGAGGCAGGCTGCATATAGATTTTAGATGCGCCATGATTTGCCTTAGTAGGGTACTGAATAGTGCTACCCTTCAAATCAACATGAATCATATTTCGGCGTGCTGACTCCATCGCTTTTTGGATGGCCTGCGGCACTTCACGCGCCTTACCACGACCAAAACCGACCTTACCATTACCGTCGCCCACAACACTCAAGGCTGTGAAACCGAAGATACGACCACCTTTAACAGTTTTCGCTACACGGTTTACCTGTACCAGTTTTTCCTGGAGGCCTTCATCCGTATTATCTGTTTCTTTCTGATTTCTCGACATATCGCCAAACCTTTAGAATTGTAGACCAGCTTCGCGTGCAGCATCTGCAAGCGCTTTAACACGACCGTGGTATTTAAACCCACTGCGGTCAAATGCAACCTCAGTGATACCGGCTTCCTTAGCACGCTCAGCAACCAGAGTGCCAACGCTTTTTGCTGCGTCAACATTACCGGTTGAGCCTTCACGCAAAGATTTATCCAGGGTAGAGGCTGACGCCAAAACCTGATCTCCATCAGGAGAAATTACTTGTGCGTAAATATGCCGTGGTGTGCGATTAATACACAGACGATTGGCACCTAACTCACGAATTTTGCTGCGAGCACGGCGCGCACGACGCAGGCGAGATTGTTTCTTCTTCATGATCCTAACCTACTTTTTCTTCGCTTCTTTACGACTTCTTCGCTTCTTTACGACGCACATGCTCATCAGCATAACGTACGCCTTTACCCTTATAGGGCTCTGGCGGACGGTAAGCACGAATTTCCGCGGCTACCTGTCCAAGCAATTGCTTATCTGCTGCTTTCAAGACAATTTCAGTCTGACTTGGTGTTTCAGCTGTTACGCCTTCTGGCAATTGAAATTCAACAGGGTGGGAAAAACCCAGTGTCAGGTTCAATTTTTTACCCTGTGCCTGAGCACGGTAACCAACACCAATCAGCTGTAGTTTTTTCTCAAAACCCTGACTGACACCCAACACCATATTGTTGACCAAAGCACGAGTAGTGCCCGCCATAGCATTAGATTGTTTGCTGCCATCTTTTGGCGCAAACGTCAGAACGTTATCTTCCTGCTTAACTTCAACATCGCTGTTGACCGGCATGGCTAAGGTAGTTTTTGAACCTTTGACAGAAATTTCACTAGCACTGAGCTTTACTTCAACACCAGACGGTATATTTACCGGATTGTTTGCAACTCTAGACATATCTACTATCTCAATTACGAACTTATTACTGGCTCATTAAAATACTGTACAGAGAACCTCACCACCAACACCAGCTGCACGAGCAGCGCGGTCAGTCATGACTCCCTTACTAGTAGACACAATGGCAACACCCAGACCACCACGAACATTCGGCAGCTTCGATGAACCAGAATACTGGCGCAAACCTGGGCGACTGTAGCGGTCGATTTCTTCAATAACTGGCTTACCTTCGAAATACTTCAACTCGATGGTAAGTTGTGATTTAGTACTTTCTTCTACACCAAATCCGTTAATGTATCCTTCATCCTGCAACACTTGTGCAACAGCTGCTTTCAGCTTGGAAGAAGGCATAGAAACAGTTTGCTTTTCGGCCATTTGCGCATTGCGAATGCGGGTCAACATATCTGCCAGTGAATCTTGCATGCTCATCAGTTCAATTCCTCAATTCGGGACGCTGCTTACCAGCTCGCTTTAACTAAGCCTGGCACATCGCCACGCATCGCCGCTTCACGCAGCTTAATACGACACAAACCAAATTTCCGATAAACTCCATGTGGACGGCCAGTCTGACGACAGCGATTACGCTGACGGCTTGGACTTGCGTCACGGGGCAGCTTCTGCAACTTTAACTGGGCTTCCCAACGCTCATCATCAGACAGCGATGGGTTTGCGATGGCAGCCTTCAGAGCCGCACGCTTTTCAGCAAATTTTGCAACGGTACGTGCACGTTTTTTCTCGCGCTCAACCATGGATACTTTAGCCATTTTCTAACCTCAACCCTTAAGAGGGAAGCTGAAGGCACGCAACAGAGCACGCCCTTCATCATCGTTACGGGCACTGGTAGTGATAGTGATATCCAAACCACGCAGTGTGTCCACTTTATCGTATTCAATTTCAGGGAAAATGATTTGCTCGCTCACACCCATAGCAAAGTTACCGTGCCCATCAAAGGACTTGGGGCTAATGCCACGGAAATCTCGAATACGAGGAATAGCGATAGAAATCAAACGCTCTAAAAATTCGTACATACGCTCGCTACGAAGGGTTACTTTACAGCCAATTGGCCAGCCCTCACGGACCTTGAACCCTGCAATGGATTTCTTTGCTTTAGTGACAACAGGCTTTTGACCTGCAATTTTTGTCATATCAGCAACAGCATTTTCCAATGCTTTCTTATCCCCTAGCGCCTCACCCACACCCATATTAAGAGTTATTTTAGTGATTTTTGGGACTTCCATTACGTTAGCCAGACCAAGCTCATCTTTTAGCTTGGCAGCGATTTCGTTTTTGTATACTTCGTTCAGCCTTGCCATGTCAGTTTCCTGTCAAATTAGGCGTCAACGGCTTCGCCGTTGGATTTGAAAACGCGGATTTTCTTGCCATCTTCAAGTACTTTAAAACCAACACGGTCAGCCTTGCTGGTGCCCGCATTGAATATAGCCACATTGGAAGCTTGTATCGGTGCTTCCTTTTCAATAATTCCACCTTGAACATTCAATTGTGGATTGGGTTTCTGGTGCTTTTTAATCATGTTGATGCCAGAGATTGTCAAGCGGCCATCTGCTTGTACCTTAAGTACCTTGCCACGCTTGCCTTTATCTTTACCGGCAATAACAATGATCTCGTCATCACGTTTGATTTTCAGCATAACTCTTTCCTTTCCTCTGACTTACAGTACTTCAGGCGCCAGAGAGATAATTTTCATAAAACGTTCGCTACGCAGTTCACGGGTTACCGGCCCAAAGATACGTGTACCGATTGGCGCCAACTGTTGGTTCAAAAGAACCGCTGCGTTATCGTCAAACTTGATCAGGCTGCCGTCTTGACGACGAACACCTTTTCTAGTGCGAACCACAACTGCATTCATCACCTGACCTTTTTTTACTTTGCCGCGAGGAATTGCTTCCTTAACGGTTACTTTAATAATGTCACCAACTCGTGCATAACGTCTGTGGGAGCCGCCCAACACCTTAATACACATCACTTGACGTGCGCCGCTGTTGTCTGCCACTTCCAAATAACTTTCTGTTTGAATCATCGTAAATCTCCGAACCCGTAACTGCTGCCTGCCGGCTTAAACCTCGGCGGCACGCTCGTCGATGTTAACCAACGTCCAAGACTTGGTCTTAGAAAGTGGGCGAGTTTCTGCAATTGTTACCACATCACCATTACGGCATTCGTTAGCTTCATCATGTGCTTTAATCTTGCTAGATTTATTCACAATCTTGCCGTACACAGGGTGCTTAACACGGCGCTCAACCAGAACCGTCACTGTTTTGTCCATCTTGTCGCTGACCACACGACCTGACAAAGTACTAGCTTTGCTCTCTGCTTCAGTCATTTCAGTTACCCGCTTTCTCGTTCAGTACTGTTTTGATACGCGCAACATTTCTGCGTGTTTCTTTAATTTGATGACTTTGACCCAACTGTGAAGTTGCCGCCTGCATACGCAACTTAAACTGCTGCTCTAGCTGGCTATTCAATTCCTGGTTCAGTTCATCAACTGATTTTTCACGAAGTTCACTGGCTTCCATCACATCACCGACCGTTTAACAAAGGTGGTTTGAAGAGGCAACTTGGCAGCAGCGAGAGCAAAGGCTTCACGAGCAAGCTCTTCAGAAACACCATCCATCTCATACAACACTTTGCCTGGCTGAATCTGGGCTATCCAGTATTCAACGTTACCCTTACCTTTACCCATCCTTACTTCAAGAGGCTTGTTTGTAATTGGCTTGTCAGGAAATACCCGAATCCAAATTTTTCCGCCCCGCTTAATATGACGAGTCATTGCTCGACGAGCCGCTTCAATCTGACGTGCAGTGAGACGACCACGACCAGTGGCTTTTAAACCAAACTCGCCAAAGCTTACTTTACTACCGCGCAATGCCAGGCCGCGGTTACGACCCTTGTGTTGCTTACGGAATTTTGTACGTTTCGGTTGCAGCATCTCGCTTGACCCTTAACTCGCAAACTTATTTCTTGTTAGATGGTGCTTTTTTGGCTGGCGCAGGCGCCACCTCTTCACCACCTATTACTTCACCTTTGAAGATCCATACCTTGACACCAATAATGCCGTAAGTGGTGGAACCTTCAGCGGTACCATAATCAATATCAGCACGAAGTGTATGCAACGGCACACGACCTTCGCGATACCACTCTGAACGTGCAATTTCTGCTCCGCCCAAGCGACCGCCAACTTGAATTTTGATGCCTTTAGCACCTTGACGCATAGCGTTTTGAACAGCTCGCTTCATGGCACGACGGAACATCACACGACGCTCCAACTGTTGCGCAACACTCTGTGCAACCAATGTTGCATCGAGATCTGGCTTGCGCACTTCTTCAATATTGATGTGCACAGGAACGCCCATTTTGGCAGATACCTGATTGCGCAACTTCTCAACGCCTTCACCTTTTTTACCAATCACAATACCCGGACGCGCCGTGTGAATAGTAATACGGGCTGTTTGTGCTGGACGTTCAATTTCGATCCGGCTAACAGAAGCGTGATCTAATTCATTGCTGATAAATTCACGTACTTCTAGATCCGTGTTTAACTTATCTGCGTAATCTTTCTGACCTGCGTACCACACTGAAGTATGCTTTTTAACAATACCCAGACGAATACCAGTTGGATGTACTTTCTGACCCATTAAACGGTCTCCTCGTCAGCAACTTTCACGGTGATGTGGCAGCTACGCTTTAAGATACGATCAGCGCGACCCTTAGCACGGGGCTTAATGCGCTTCATTGTTGTACCCTCATCAACAAAAATGGTTGATACACGCAGTTCATCGACATCCGCGCCTTCATTGTGCTCAGCGTTTGCAATGGCAGACTCCAGCACTTTCTTAATTAAGGCCGCACCCTTTTTGGGGCTAAAGGCCAGAACATCCAGAGCCGCCTCAACGGGCATACCACGTACCTGATTCGCCACTAACCGAGCCTTTTGGGCCGACAGTTTTGCTCCACGTAATTTAGCTGCTACTTCCACAGTCATATTCCTCTCAATTCGCCGCTTAACGCTTGGCTTTCTTGTCCGCCACGTGACCCCTGTAGGTCCGCGTTGGGGCGAATTCGCCGAGTTTATGTCCAACCATTTCCTCGTTGATCAAAACGGGCACGTGTTGACGACCGTTGTGAACAGCAATGGTCAAACCCACCATATCCGGGCTAACCATGGAACGACGAGACCAAGTTTTGATCGGACGTCTGTCATTTTTTTCCAATGCCTCATCAACCTTCTTAACTAAATGCAGGTCGATAAATGGGCCTTTTTTGAGAGAGCGTGACACTATTGTTTCCTCTTCTCTGAATTATTTGCCGCGACTGCGAACAATCATATTGTTCGTACGCTTGTTCTTACGAGTCTTATAACCTTTAGCTGGCGTACCCCAAGGCGATACCGGGTGACGACCACCAGAAGTACGACCCTCACCACCACCATGGGGGTGATCAACAGGGTTCATAGCAACACCACGAACCGTAGGCCTAACACCGCGCCAGCGACTTGCACCAGCCTTACCCAATGAACGCAAGTTATGCTCGCTGTTACAAACCTCACCAATAGTAGCGCGACAATCCACAGGTACTTTACGCATTTCACCGCTACGTAAACGCAGGGTTGCATATTGACCTTCTCTCGCCACCAGCTGGGCAGAAGTACCAGCACTACGTGCTAACTGAGCACCTTTTCCTGGCTTCATTTCAACACAATGAACAACACTACCCACTGGGATATTAGTCAACGGCAGAGTGTTACCCACCTTAATTGGCGCATCGACACCGGACTGAACCGTATCGCCCGCCTTCAAACCTTTAGGCGCAATGATGTAGCGACGCTCACCATCGGCATAACACAACAACGCAATGTAAGGACTGCGGTTTGGATCGTATTCCAAACGCTCAATAGTCGCCGGAACACCATCTTTATTACGCTTAAAATCAATAACACGGTAGTGCTGCTTATGACCGCCACCCACATGACGTGTGGTAATACGACCATTATTGTTACGCCCACCGGATTTGAATTTTTTCTCAAGCAAAGGTGCATGAGGCGCGCCTTTATGCAAGTCAGGATTAACAACACTGACAACAAAACGGCGACCGGGAGACGTTGGCTTTCTCTTTACAACTGGCATCTCAACAACCCCTTACTCTACTACTGCAAAGTCAATTTCTTGACCCTGCTCTAGACGAACGTAAGCTTTTTTCCAGTCTGAGCGCTTACCCATACCGTGACGAGCTCGCTTGGTTTTACCCTTCACATTAGCAACAGATACACCTGCCACCTTTACTTTGAAGAGCTGCTCAACCGCCGCCTTAACTTCTGGCTTGGTAGCGTCTGGAGTAACTTTAAATACCACCTGATTGTTGGTATCGCCAACAATGGCAGATTTTTCAGAAAAGTGTGGACCTAACAACACTTTGAAGATGCGCTCTTGCTTCATCCCAGCATCTCCTCAATCTTTTTCAGCGCAGGCACAGTCACCAACACCTTTTCAAAACGAATCAAGCTAACCGGATCAACACCCACAACATCACGAACATCAACCTTATGAAGGTTGCGAGATGACAGGTAAAGATTTTCGCTGACTTCTTCAGTCACGATCAGCACATCCTGCAAACCAAAATCGCCCAGCTTCTGAACCAAAGCTTTAGTTTTTGGTGCATCGAGATCAAACTCTTCAACCACAACCAAACGCTCCTGGCGCGCCAATTCTGACAAAATGGAGCGCAGAGCAGCGCGATACATTTTACGATTCAGCTTTTGAGAGTGATCCTGAGGCTGGGCGGCAAACGTTACACCGCCTGAACGCCAGATAGGGCTTCTAATAGTACCAGCACGCGCACGGCCAGAACCTTTTTGACTCCAAGGTTTACGTCCACCACCAGCGACTGCTGCTCTGTTTTTCTGAGCACGAGTACCTTGACGAGCACCTGCCAAGTAGGCAGTTACTGCTTGATGCACCAAATCTTGGTTATATTCTTTACCAAAGGCCACATCAGAAACTTCTACCGTTCCCGAATTACCTTTGGCTGTTGCAATATTTAATTCCATCGACGATCCCCTCAGCTCTTAACAGCTGCACGAACGATCACATCACCGCCAGGAGCACCCGGTACCGCACCTTTAATCAGGAGCAGGTTGCGCTCGGCGTCAACACGTACAATTTCAAGATTCTGAGTCGTAACACGCTCATCACCCATATGGCCTGCCATTTTCTTACCCTTGAACACTCGACCAGGGGTTTGACATTGACCAATAGAACCTGGGGCACGGTGAGAAATAGAGTTACCGTGAGTAGCATCTTGCATTTGGAAGTTCCAGCGCTTAATTACACCGGCATAACCTTTACCCTTAGAAGTACCAGTCACATCAATTTTTTGACCAACTTCAAACTGATCCACTGTAATGTTACCGCCAAGTTCCAGGTCTTCCTGATCACCATCAACACGAAGCTCCCAACTACTGCGCCCAGCCTCAACACCAGCTTTAGCAAAATGCCCAGCCTGAGACTTATTTACACGGGAAGCACGACGGGCGCCAACAGTTACCTGCACAGCAGTGTAGCCATCAGTTTCATCAGTTTTGATTTGAGTAATGCGATTTGGCTCTACCTCGACCACTGTGACCGGGACAGATGCACCATCATCATTGAAAACACGTGTCATGCCACATTTGCGGCCGACAATACCAATTGCCATTTTGTATAACCTCATAGTGTACGGGGCTGTTACCCGCTATGGCCGCCCATTTCAGAGCGTTACACCCGCCCGACGCTGGCCGAACCTGGGTTTGTATTCTGTACTACTTTCTTTTTAACTTGTGTATTACTTAGGTCAGACTAATTTGAACTTCAACACCAGCTGCTAAATCCAGCTTCATCAAAGCATCAACCGTCTTCTCTGTTGGCTCTACGATATCCAGCAACCGCTTATGGGTGCGAATTTCGTACTGATCTCTTGCATCTTTGTTAACGTGCGGAGAAATCAAAACCGTAAAACGTTCTTTACGAGTCGGCAATGGAATCGGGCCACGAATCTGTGCACCGGTACGCTTTGCCGTCTCAACGATTTCTTGCGTCGAAGCATCAATCAATTTGTGATCAAATGCCTTGAGGCGAATACGAATACGTTGATCCTGCATGGAATCAAACTCCAACTATCTAAAGAGCCTACAGGCCTCGCTCATCGAGACCCTGAAAAAAGGAGGCGAGATTCTAAGGCTGGCCCCACCACCTGTCAAGCAAAAACCCACTTCTTTTCTTATGTTTTTCATAAACCAGGTTTGCAATAACAATCCATGCAGAAAAACGACTAAAAAGGCCACCCCATGCACCAACATAAGGGCAGCCTTTTTATCTGATACCCACCTTAAAAAGTGAGCATCGGTATTGTACAAGATCTGTCGATTAGTCGAGGATCTTCGCTACAACACCAGCACCTACTGTACGACCACCTTCACGGATCGCGAAACGCAGACCGTCTTCCATCG
>JALQUJ010000227.1 GCA_023263825.1 Porticoccus sp. | reverse complement strand
TTTCTTGGCACGGGAAAATGGATCATCTCGGGTGAGGATGAGTGCCTGCACACTACGGAACAGCATGAAAGAAATCGTGCCTGCTAAAACAGGTGAGACAACCCAACTGGCGACAATTTTGCCCACTTTGCCCCAGTTAACGGCATCTGCTGAAATACCTACAGCAGCAAAGCCTACAATAGCACCAACGATAGAATGTGTCGTGGAGACTGGCCATCCCATCATACTGGCAATGAGCAGCCAGGTACCTGCGGCCAAGAGTGCCGATAGCATGCCATACACTAATAGTTCTGGTGCCCCCGCCATTACAGCGGGGTCAATAATACCCTTTCGTATGGTCGAGGTGACTTCTCCTCCAGCCAAATAGGCACCGGCAAATTCGAATACCATGGCGATAAGAATGGCTTGTTTTACCGTAAGGGCACGGGAGCCGACGGAGGTACCCATGGCATTGGCCACATCATTGGCACCAACGCCCCAGGCCATAAACAGCCCAAATACACAGGCAAGGATGATCAGTATTTGGCCGTATTCAGCAAATAGAGTCATGTAGGGATTTCCTAATAATTATTGTCACTAACCCTGTTAGCGGGCAAGCAAGAGTTGTAGTCGGCCACCGACACCTTCGGCCAAGTCTGCCAGTTCACCTATCATGTCGATGATTTGATAAAGAAACATCGCATCGATGGGTGGGAGATCCTGCTCCAGTTCAAATAATTTATGGCGAATATCCTGTTCCAGTTGATCCGTCTTATCTTCCAGGTGATCCAGTTCACCTATCATTTTTTCGACAAAGTCGACTTCCTTACCGCTAAAGCCAACTTCCAGGAGTTCATCGAGTTCGTTAATGGCTTTTAAGGCGTGCTGGCCCGCTTCAATAGAAGATGAAAGAAAATCAATCATTTGCTGATGCAGCGGGGCAGGAATGGTCATTTTTCTGCCCAACATTAAACCGGCAATATCTTTGGAGCGATTGGCAATTTTGTCTTGAAGGCTTAATAAATTGAGCAGATCGCCGCGATCAACGGGCATAAATAAGCTTTTGGGCAACTGCAGGCGAAGCTCGCGCTTCATTTCGTCTGCTTTGTTTTCCTTTTTTGAAATAGTGTCATACAACTCAGAACATTGTGTCCAGTCGTTGGCAATTGATGCATTTAGAAAGTCCTGAAGTTTTTCGGCACAAGCAACAACGTGTGTCATGTGAGCTTGTAAGGGACTAATGGGGGATTTGCCAAAAAGGTTAAAAATTGTTTTGCTAAAAACCACGGCGTGAACTCCTGTGAAGTCAGGTCGCGAGTATATGAAGCTGTAATAAAAATGTCACATGTTCGTCACAATTTTTTATATTTTAATTACCAGAGATCAAAATCTATACCTGGCCATAACGCTCACTGCCACCAAGCCAACGACGGATGATGGCAGTAGCCTGTACGGGGTACTCAGATAAAATAGTCTCAGCGGTTGTTTTGATGGTGGGTAGTAGATGGGCATCACGCTGTAGGTCTGCAATGCGTAACTCCATATCGCCCGTTTGTCGGGTTCCGAGGACTTCACCTGGGCCCCTAAGTTTCAGGTCCATCTCCGCTATTTTGAACCCATCCGTTGTTTGCCTCATGATAGATAGTCGCTCAGTACTTTGTTGTGATAGTGGTGTGCTATAAAGCAGAACACAGTGGCTTTCTTCTTGTCCTCGACCTACCCTGCCACGTAATTGGTGCAGCTGAGCTAAGCCTAATCGTTCCGGGTTTTCTATCACCATGAGGCTGGCATTGGGCACATCCACCCCAACCTCAATAACGGTGGTAGCAACCAAAAGCTGTATTTCACCCTTTTTGAACGCTTCCATGGTGGCCGCTTTCCCCCCGGGTTTTAGTCGGCCATGAATTAAACCAATCTCTAACTCTGGCAATAACAAATGAAGCTCGTCAGTTGTGGCTTCTGCGGCTTGTGCCTCCAATACATCGGATTCTTCAATTAACGTGCAGACCCAGTAGGCTTGTCGGCCATTGCTACAGGCAGCTCGGATACGTTCAACGATTTCCTGCCGGCGTTGGTTTGCAATCACCACAGTGTTAACGGGAGAGCGACCGGGTGGTAATTCATCAATAATGGAACAATCGAGATCTGCATAGGCACTCATGGCCAGGGTTCTTGGGATGGGAGTGGCTGTCATGATGAGCTGGTGGGGAACCTGGTGCGAATCTTTGCCTTTTTCTTTTAATGCTAACCGTTGGTGAACACCAAAGCGGTGTTGCTCATCGATAATGGTCAGTGCCAAATCGTTAAATTCAACTTCTTCCTGAAACAGCGCATGGGTACCAACTACAATTTGAGCTGTACCGTTTTTTATTATGCCAAGCTGACGCTCCCTGGCTTTCCCTTTAACTTTGCCCGTTAACCAGGCCAGTTGAATATTTAGAGGTTCTAGCCATGCCTGAAAACTGTTGCGATGTTGCTCAGCCAGTATTTCCGTTGGTGCCATAATGGCAGCTTGTTTTCCTGCTGCTACCGCCTGTAGTGCTGCCAGTGCTGCGACGACAGTTTTTCCTGACCCGACATCACCTTGTACCAAACGTAACATGGGGATTGGTTTTTCTAGGTCAGCTTTAATTTCATCACTGACTCGCTGCTGCGCATCAGTAAGTTGGAATGTCAGAGAATTTAAAAAAGCTGCCCGTAATTTTTTATCAAAATCACTTTGAAGTGCTGGTGCGCCATGTTGTTGAATATTTTGCCTGAGTTGTAACAAGCTGAGGTGGTGAGCCAAGAGTTCTTCAGAAGCTAGCCGCTGTTGTGCGGGATGATCGCCATTAGCCAGCTGGTCTATAGGGGCAGTTTTTGGTGGTTCATGGATAAACTCAATGGCTTCGGTGAGGGAAGATTGATTGAGAATATCAGGTAATAATTCTTTGAGCTGGTGTTGCTTCATTAACCCCAGAGCTTGGCCGGCGATAGTACGTAGCCTCTGTTGGGATATTCCTTCAGTAGCAGGGTAAACGGCGGTAAGGTGTTGTTGAAGGGGTTGAGGGTGTTGCTGGTCAATAAATTCATATTCAGGGTGGTATATCTCCAGTCCGGAGCTACCACGTTTAACTTCACCATAGCAGCGAATATGACAGCCTGTTTTTAGATTCTGCCGTTGTGCATTACTAAAATGAAAAAAGCGCAGGGTGATTATGCCGGTATTATCTTGCAATCGACACATTAGGCTTCTGCGTCGTCCAAAAACAAGATCACAGCCACGAATTTCGCCTTCTATGACAACCTCTGTATTGGGCTGAACACTGCCAATGGGGGTAATTCGGGTACGATCCATATAACGCAGGGGCAAATGAAACAGCACAT
>JALQUJ010000218.1 GCA_023263825.1 Porticoccus sp. | reverse complement strand
TTAGAAGCTGCTACGAATAATGGAAAAGTAGTGATGAATACTCCGTTTGGAAATTCGATACAAAGGAAAAAGCATCCACGAAGTGCTGGATTTAACAGTTGAAGATGCTAGAGCATTTTTTGATGCTGTGCCTTCTATTTCACGCAAATTACAAACACTCATGGACGTAGGCCTCTCCTATATTAAGCTAGGTCAAGCCGCCACGACACTATCTGGTGGTGAGGCCCAACGGGTAAAACTATCTCGAGAACTCTCCAAACGGGATACCGGTGAAACCCTGTATATTCTCGACGAACCAACGACTGGCCTGCACTTCCATGATATCCAACAATTACTAGCTGTACTCCATAGGCTCAGGGATCACGGCAATACTGTCGTTGTTATCGAACATAACCTGGATGTGATAAAAACCGCTGACTGGATCGTAGATCTTGGCCCCGAAGGTGGTTCTGGTGGCGGGCAAATCATTGCCTCCGGTACACCTGAAGATGTAGCCAAGGTAACGTCCTCTCATACCGGATATTTTTTGAATAAACTACTGTCGTAAATCAATAAAAAATAAACCAAAAACCCAATTAAAATAATGAGTTACTGATTAACACACCCCTAACAAATAAACATAGTCCATTTCTCTTCTCCCAATACAGCAATTGGTTACAAACCATATAAGACTAATTTCCCCCACAACCTCACTACTGTTGCTATTTTCAAACAGACTGATAAAATACTGTATATAAATACATACTGGTTAAAAAAACAAAGTAAATTTATTTAGTATCAACGAGGAAATAACCATGCTGCATTCATTGATGTCCAAACTTGCCTATATGCTGCGGTCACGTATTCGCTTTGCACGCTACAATCGCTCCATAAAAAGCAGAGCGATAAGAAACCAAACCTCAAGCAAGCAATCTTTCAGCCTGATTCAACACAACCCCCATCCAGTAACCTTAGGCCCAGAGCAAATCAGCCGTTTCTTTACCTATGTGGCTAATAGCGAACGTAGACGTTTCTGAAACACTTGCACATCTATCGACGGCCTAGTTTCTGACAACTCAAATGCTGATATTTCTAACACTGGCAAATGATAGAAATAAGTTTTTTCTCCCTAGTGTTGTTAACTAGTGTATCCTTGGCCTTGGCTATTTCGGTAACAACTGTTGTTACTGATTCTGCAAACCGAGAAGGAACCATAAAATTGCTCTTTCCATCCCACTTATCAATGAATGGGCAAAGATACTACTAAGATAAAAATCTCCTTCTATATCACTCACTTCATAAACTGAAATAAAAAATCTGTTTTGCTTTTTAATAAGAGAACCAAACTACAAGGAATCTCAAATGAAGCCAGTAGTATTTTTATTAGTGTTATTGTTATCTGCATGTGCATCACAAAATAACACGCCTACCCCACAACAGAGTTACCCAAAAGCTAAACCAACAAAGCAAAGCACCCAAACGGTAAAAAATCAG
>JALQUJ010000123.1 GCA_023263825.1 Porticoccus sp. | reverse complement strand
CACTTTGTGCTGCGTCTACATGAAAAAACACCTTGTGTTTCCTACAAATTTCACCGATAGCAGCAATATCATTGATCGTACCGATTTCATTATTTACATGCATAAGAGAAACAACGGTTGTGTCCTCCCTAATAGCTGATGCCACAATATCCGGCTGAATAATGCCATCTGAATCCGGGTCCAAATAAGTGACCTCAAAACCTTCGCGCTCTAACTGGCGACAGGTATCAAGCACTGCTTTATGCTCAATTTTAGAGGTAATAACATGTTTGCCTTTTTTCTGATTAAAGTTTGCACAGCCTTTAATCGCTAAATTATTTGCCTCTGTCGCACCAGAGGTCCAAACAATTTCACGTGGGTCAGCATTAAGTAATCCAGCAATCTGCCCCCTAGCTTCTTCAACAGCTGCTTCTGCCTGCCATCCATAGGCATGAGAACGTGATGCAGGGTTGCCAAAATTACCCTCATTAGTCAGACAATCTGCCATTTTTTCTGCCACACGAGAATCAACAGGTGTTGTTGCAGAATAATCAAAATAAATCGGCAGCTTCATTCATTAACTCCTAACATGTATAACTAAAAATGTTTTCATCAATCTTTATTCACAAGCGGCGCTAAAATCTACTTGCCCACCCTGCTGCAATGACACTAGCTGTAGTTCATGTTGATGAACAAGGCTATCCAATGTGATGCCACTGAGAAAACGATGTATTTGGCGACTCAAATCACCCCAAAGGTGATGGGTAAGGCAAATATCACCTTTATGGCAATTACCTTTACCATTGCAACTGGTCGCATCGATGCTTTCATTCACAGCATCAATAATTTCAGCAACATTAATATCATCACTGCAACGTGATAACCGGTAACCACCGCCTGGCCCTCTCACGCTACTGACCAACTCTTGCTGGCGTAACTTGGCGAATAATTGTTCTAGATAGGAAAGCGAGATTTCCTGACGATCAGATATATCAGCCAGGCTTATCGGACCTTTATCACCATGGATAGCCAGGTCCAGCATTGCTGTGACTGCATACCGACCTCTTGTTGTCAGTCGCATTGTTATTCCCTCACTATTACTCTAATAAAAAACAATATGAGTAATAATTATGCAAAAACCTACTTTTTTAGTCAAGTAAATAACCTACTTTTTTAGTTGGTTATTTACTTCCTATAAAAAATCATTTACTCCTTTGATTCTATTACTTTTTTCATTCTATAAGCAGCGTTTTGAATGGCTGTTAAAACACCCCTTAAGATTGATAGTTCCATCTCATCCAGGCGGATTCGTCCATACAATCTGCGCAAACGTGTCATTGTCTGTCTGGGGTTATCTCTATCATGAAAATCAATATCAACTAATGCCTGCTCTAAATGCTTATAGTACATTTCCAAATCCTGAGCTTTGGCTGGTGGCTGATCCCACTCATCAAAGGATGGCAACACCCCTTCGTCATTAGCAAGTGATGCCATTCGCACCTCGTAGCACAATACCTGTACAGCTGCAGCAAGGTTTAATGAGCTGTAATCTGGATTTGAGGGGATATGCACATGGTAGGTACACTTATGAAGCTCTTCATTAGTCAGTCCCCGATCTTCACGACCAAAAAGAATCGCAACATCATGTTCAGCAGCTTCTTGCCAAACTCGGGTGCCACACTCTCGAGGGTTTACTAATGGCCAGGGAATACGTCGCTCACGAGCACTTGTTCCAACCACAAGACCGCAACCAGAGATTGCATCATCCAAGGTATCAACAACAACAGCATTGTCCAACACATCCAATGCATTCGCTGCTCGCCAAACAGCTCTATCTGCGGGGTACTCTTTCGGAGCAACCAAATAAAGGCGTGATAAGCCCATATTTTTTAATGCTCGGGCCGCTCCACCGATGTTCCCCGGGTGGCTGGTATTAACAAGTACAATACGTACTTTATCGAAATTACTCATGAACAACGTTCCAATAGCGCTATGGCTAAACTGAAGTGTTACAGGTCTTTAACTCTTAATTTAAAGCAGCTGCAAGGATAGTATGGGGTAAAAAATTTCGCGAATTCTATCAGGAAGGTCCGATGAAATCATGGCCTTTACCATCTGATAACTAACATACACTAAGATGCTCTGGTACAATCCCGCGCTTTCGCAATACTCGCTTTTAACACTGGAATCTATGACGATGGAACCAATGGTCAATATCGCCCTTCGCGCTGCCCGAAAAGCAGGCGAAATGATTGCCCGAGCTACCGAGCGATCCGATCTAATTAGAATTGATGAAAAGGGTCGTAATGACTTTGTTACAGACATTGACCACGCCGCTGAAAAAGAGGTGATCTACCATCTGCGCAAAGCCTTTCCTGAGCACACAATTATTGGAGAAGAATCTGGCGTACTCGAAGGAGAAGACAATGATTACCAATGGATTATAGATCCCCTGGACGGCACCACTAATTTCATCCATGGAATTCCACATTTTGCCGTTTCCATTGGTTGCCGCTATAAAGGCAAGCTTGAACACGCCGTTGTTTTCGATCCTATGCGCCTTGAAGAATTTACAGCAAGCCGTGGTCGTGGAGCGTTTCTTAACGGTAATAGAATAAGGGTCTCTGGGCGTAAAAGTCTTGCAGGTGCGGTAGTGGCAACGGGCATCCCCTTCAACAGCCCTTCTATTGACCATATGGAACCGTATTTATCCTGCCTGACTGACTTGGCACAAGAATCTTCTGGCATTCGTAGGCTTGGAGTAGCTTCGTTAGATTTAGCCTATCTAGCTGCAGGTCGTTTTGATGCATTTTGGGAAATGAATTTAAAACCCTGGGATATTGCAGCCGGCGTTTTACTCGTCAAAGAAGCTGGTGGTCTGGTCAGTGATTTCAAAGGTGCTGATAGCTATATGGAAAGTGGTAACATTGTCTGCGCATCACCAAAATTATTTAAGCCTACGCTGAAAGTAGTTCAAAGACATTTGGGTTATCTAGAAAAATAACAACCAAAACTATTCTTTTGTTTGGTATATATATTTGATTAATAAAAAAAGCGCCTTTTTATGTGAATATCTTTTAAAACCATCATTTAAAAATATACTGAAATTTTAACTTCTATAACAATTTTCCTGCACAAAATTTTAGCTAGTCTTC
>JALQUJ010000164.1 GCA_023263825.1 Porticoccus sp. | reverse complement strand
ATGTATGAATGCGTTTCGACCCATCCCTCCAAACCAATCTTGACTCCTGCGCTCTGACGATTGATGTGAAGAACCTGACATGGATCATCCTTACTGGGGTTTTAAACAATCTTATAGGATCCATACACCTCGATAAAAGGAGCCAGTTCAGGTGCTAATCGGTCGACTAGGTGAAATTGGATCAGAAAAACCCGTAGTCTTTTTAAATGAAAATGAAGCAGTCTTCGTTGACTCTCTTATCGATGACTGGTCTCGCGATTCACTGCTAAATGGTGGTTTTGATCGAGTAGCAAAAAGTGATTTAAATACCCTGCCTCGAGTTAAAGTGTCAGATTTTAGAGTGGCAGCACCGCTAGCTAGACCAACTAAAATCATTTGCGTTGGTTTAAATTACAAAGCTCACGCTGCAGAAACTGGAATGCCAGTGCCTGATGAGCCAATTATTTTCATGAAGACGCCAGATAGTTTTGTTGGCCCCTTCGATGACATCGAAATTCCACCGGGATCAGAAAAAACTGATTATGAAGTCGAGCTGGCCATCGTCATTGGTAAGCAAGCTCGCTATTTAAAGAGTGAAGCTGATGCGAAAGACATTATTTTGGGTTACACCGTCAGCCAAGATGTTTCTGAGCGTCACTGGCAAGTAGAGCGTGGTGGACAATGGGATAAAGGAAAGGGTTTTCCAACATTTAACCCTTGCGGCCCTTGGATTAACACTGATCCAAATTTAGATCCACAAAAATTACAACTCATTTGCAAAGTTGATGGTGAAACAAGACAAGATTCCAACACCGACGACATGATTTTTGGCGTCTACCACACTGTTTGGTACATCAGTCAATTTATGGAACTCTTCCCTGGGGATGTAATCAACACCGGAACTCCCTTTGGAGTGGCAATGGGTATGAATCCTCCAAAATTCTTAAAGCCAGGTCAAGTGGTAGAAACTACCGTAGAAAATATTGGCACTATTAAATCTAAAACTGTATAGGTTTTAGATTAAATTTTCAGGAAAATCTTGAAAAGTAATCGGTCGAACAAAACGCATCATTGCGTAACTTCCTACCGAAGTAAATAACACACTTGTCGATGCCGGGTATGGCCCGCCATGATGCTGGGCACGGGTAACGGCAACTCCTGTTGGCCATCCATTTAGCACCAGGCGCCCCGAGTTGTGCTTTGAAATCTGGC
>JALQUJ010000188.1 GCA_023263825.1 Porticoccus sp. | reverse complement strand
AACTGGCGGTTTCGGTCTTTTTTCTTTTTTTGCTTTATTTACAGACTTTCTGTAAAGTTTCATTGCTTCTAAAAAGTCTTTATTATTTACATAATGTTCTTTTTTAGTTTTTGTGTTCATAATATTAATATACTATAATTTGTTTAAAATGTCAATGTTTTAAGTAATGAAGTCGTTGCTAAAGTGGTTGCAGGTGAAGCTGCAGGATCTTCAGCATCTGAATCAGAAGCTGTAGCAGCACCAGCTGAAATTTCGAGTGATTCCCAGGAAAAAATTGCCAGCCCAGCAGCACGCAAGTTGGCTGAAGAGCGTGGTATTGATCTTCAGCAGGTTGCTGGAACGGGTAAAGGTGGTCGTATTACGAAAGAAGATATAGCCGGCTGGGAAAGTCCAGAAACTACAACAGCGACGCCAGCTGTTGAAGCCGTTCCCATTGCTCCATCGCAGCCTACTCCAGCAGCTATTGTCGACGTTCCTGCTGGCGAACGTGTTGAAAAGCGTGTTCCTATGACTCGGATGCGTGCGCGTATTGCTGACCGCTTACTACAAGTTACTCAGACGACTGCAATGTTGACGACATTTAATGAAGTCGATATGCATAGAATTATGCGTTTACGCTCTGCCTTTAAAGATGAATTCACCAAAGTTCATAATGGAACCCGCTTGGGCTTTATGGGCTTTTTTGTTCGTGCGGCAACTGAAGCGTTGAAACGTTTTCCCGCTGTAAACGCATCAATTGATGGTGACGATATCGTTTATCACGGGTATCAGGATATTGGTGTTGCAGTTTCTACAGACAAAGGTCTAGTTGTACCTGTATTGCGTAATGCTGAAAATATGAGTGTTGCAGAGGTAGAAAATACTATTGCCGAATTTGGTGCAAAGGCAAAAGATGGCAAGCTAACTATTGAAGAAATGACGGGTGGTACTTTCACTATTACTAATGGCGGAGTGTTCGGGTCCTTATTATCTACACCTATCTTGAACCCACCACAGGCTGCAATTCTTGGTATGCACTCTATTAAGGAACGCCCGGTTGCCGAAAATGGTGAAGTGGTCATCCGTCCTATGATGAACTTGGCGCTGTCCTATGATCATCGATTGATTGATGGTAAAGAAGCGGTGAGATTCTTGGTCGCGATTAAGGAAATGATTGAAAATCCAGCTAAGATATTGCTTGAGATTTAATGTCTAACCTATTGATAATTTGAAGATTTGTTATGTCTGATCAGTACGATGTTATTGTAATAGGTTCCGGTCCTGCAGGTTATGTTGCGGCTATACGTGCTGCACAGTTAGGTTTAAAAACTGCCTGTATCGAGAAATTGAAAAATAATGAGGGAAAGGGCGTTAATGGTGGCACATGCTTAAATGTTGGCTGTATTCCATCAAAGGCGTTACTGGATAGCTCTCACAAATATCACGAAACAAAACAAGACCTTGCGAGTCATGGCATCAATACGGGTGATGTCGCTATTGACGTAAAAGCAATGATTGGCCGCAAAGGGAAAATTGTTAAACAACTTACTGATGGCATTGCCGGATTATTTAAAAGTAATGGCGTTACTGCATTATTTGGTACTGGGAAACTCTTGGCCGGGCGTCAGGTTGAGTACACTGATAATGACGGTAAAACAAAAGTACTATCAACGGAAAATGTCATTATTGCTACGGGTTCCCAACCCATTGATATTCCAGTGGCGCCACTAAATGGTGATACTATTATTGACTCTACCGGTGCACTTGAAATTACCGAAATGCCAGAACGTCTCGGTGTGATTGGTGCGGGAGTTATTGGCTTGGAGTTGGGTAGTGTCTGGAATCGTGTGGGCAGTAAAGTAGTCTTGCTTGAGGCTATGGATGACTTCTTGTCCATGATGGATCAGCAAATTGCTAAAGAAGCGAAAAAAGTCTTTACCAAACAAGGTTTGGATATACGCCTCAGTTGTCGGGTAACGGCCAGTGAAGTTAAGGGTCGGGGCAAAAAAGAAGTCGTGGTGACCTACCAAGACAGTGATGGTAATGAGGCCCATGAAACCTTTGACAAGTTGATTGTCTGTGTTGGACGTAGGCCTTATACCGAGGGTTTGCTGGCCCCTGACAGCGGTGTTAACCTCGATGAGAGAGGCTTTATTTTTGTTAACGATCAGTGTGCAACAAATGCCCCGGGTGTTTGGGCTGTAGGTGATGTGGTTCGCGGTCCTATGCTTGCCCATAAAGGATCAGAAGAGGGCGTTATGGTGGCAGAACGGATTGCTGGCCAAAAAACCCAGATGAATTACGATATTATTCCTAATGTTATATACACCCATCCAGAAATCGCCGCTGTTGGTCAAACTGAAGAGCAGCTTAAGCAGGCGGGTGTATCGTATAACGTGGGTATCTTCCCTTTTGTTGCCAGTGGCAGGGCTTTGGCGGCCAATGAGACAGATGGCATGGTCAAAATGATTGCCGACGCTGAGACTGACCGAATATTAGGCTGTCATATTATTGGTCCAAGTGCTGCCGATTTGGTTCAGCAGGTAGCTATTGCCATGGAGTTTGGTTCTAGTGCTGAGGATATTGGCATGACAGTATTTGGTCATCCAACACTGTCTGAAGCAGTACATGAGGCTGCTTTAGCGGTAAATGGACACGCGATTCATATACCGAACCGCAAAAAACGTAAATAAATTTTACTGATTAAGGCTCCACAGGTATCGCTGCCTGTGGAGTTTTATTTTTTACCTATAATTTTGTTTTTCATATAACGAAAACAGCAAACGGAAAC
>JALQUJ010000127.1 GCA_023263825.1 Porticoccus sp. | reverse complement strand
CACCAACACCAGCGAAAACAGAAAGACCGTCATGACCGTGTGCAACGTTGTGAATAAGTTCCATGATAATAACTGTTTTACCAACACCAGCACCACCGAACAGACCAACTTTACCACCCTTAGCAAAAGGGCAGACCAAATCGATAACTTTAATACCTGTTTCCAGCAAATCAGCAGAAGCAGAAAGTTCATCATAAGCAGGCGGCTTACGGTGAATAGCTGAACGCTCTTTCTCACCAATAGGGCCTTTTTCGTCAATGGGGTTACCCAAAACATCCATGATGCGACCCAGTGTTTCTGTTCCCACAGGTACAGAAATCGGTGCATTGGTGTTGTTAACGCTTAGTCCCCGGCTGACACCCTCTGAAGAACCCATAGCAATGGTGCGTACAACGCCGTCACCCAATTGCTGCTGAACTTCCAGGGTTAAATCTTTCTCTTCAACCTTTAGTGCGTCATACACGTTGGGCACCTGATCACGTGAAAATTCCACATCAATCACGGCGCCAATAATTTGTACGATACGTCCGCTACTCATTTCCGGTTCCTCTTAAACTAAACCTTTAAAATCTTTCGTTAAACTGCTGCTGCACCACTCACAATTTCAGACAATTCTTGCGTAATCGCTGCCTGACGAGCTTTGTTATAGAGCAGTTGCAATTCGTTAATCAGATCACCTGCGTTATCTGTGGCGTTTTTCATGGCAAGCATCCGAGCGGCCTGTTCACAGGCTTTGTTTTCAACTACGCCTTGATACACCTGGGATTCAATATAACGTACCAACAAGCCATCCAGTAATTCCTGGGCGTCTGGCTCATAAAGGTAATCCCAGTGATGTTTCAACTTGTCATCTTCCACAGGTTGTAGCGGTAATAACTGCTCAACAACCGGCTTTTGAGTCATGGTATTAACAAACTCATTGGAAACTACATACAAGCGATCGATCTTTCCTTCGTCATAGGCATCAAGCATTACCTTCACACCACCAATCAAGTCATTGGCAGAAGGCTCATCTCCTAGGTCTTTAATCGTAGCAACAACATTGCCGCCAAAACTGGCAAAGAACCCAGCAGCTTTATTACCTACAGCACAAAGATCAATCTGAACATCCTGATCAGACCAGGTTTTCATTGATTTCATAGTTTCTTTAAACAAGTTAATGTTCAAACCACCACAAAGGCCGCGATCAGTCGAAATAACAACATATCCAACGCGCTTAATTTCACGTTGTTCCATATATTGGTGCTTATACTCACTAACCGCATTGGCAATATGACCAACTACCGAGCGAATACGGTCTGCATAGGGTTTGCCAACTTCACGGCGTTCCTGGGCGCGACGCATTTTACTCGCTGCAACCATCTCCATCGCACTCGTAATTTTCTGAGTACTTTGAATACTGTTGATCTTGGTTTTAACTTCTTTTCCGACAGCCATAATTTATGCCTTCAACTGGGAATAGGTATTTCTACTCCCATCAGAAATTACCAGGTTTGGGTGCTCACAAATTTTTCGAGCGCCGCCTTGTAACTGGCTTCAATATCGTCGTTCCAGTCACCAGACTGGTTAACTTGACTTAGCAAATCGCCATGTTCAGCTTTCATGTAAGACAGCAATGCTGCTTCGAAGTCACCTACTTTATTAACAGCGACATCTTTCAAGTAACCATTGTCTGCGGCATAAATTGTCAAAGCCATTTCAGCAACACCTTGTGGCGCATACTGCTTTTGCTTCATCAATTCTGTAACACGCTCACCGTGGTCCAACTGGGCTTTTGTTGCATCATCAAGATCCGATGCAAACTGGGAGAATGCTGCCAATTCACGATACTGTGCCAATGCAGTACGAATACCACCTGACAGTTTCTTCATAATCTTGGTCTGTGCTGCACCACCAACCCGCGATACAGAAACACCTGCGTTCATCGCTGGACGGATACCAGCGTTAAACATATCGGCTTCCAGGAAGATCTGTCCATCTGTAATGGAGATCACGTTGGTAGGTACGAATGCAGATACGTCTCCAGCCTGAGTCTCAATAACAGGCAGTGCTGTCAGAGAACCCGTTTGACCTTTCACTTCACCATTAGTGAATTTCTCAACGTAGTCAGCATTTACACGAGCAGCGCGCTCTAGTAGACGTGAGTGCAAATAGAAAACATCACCTGGGTATGCTTCACGACCTGGTGGACGACGAAGCAACAGTGAAATTTGACGATAAGCCCAAGCTTGCTTGGTCAAATCATCATAGATAATCAATGCATCTTGACCACGGTCACGGTAGTACTCACCCATGGAACAACCACCAAATGGTGCCAGGAACTGCATAGCCGCTGGATCGGAAGCAGTTGCAGCAACCACAATGGTGTGATCCATTGCGCCGTGCTCTTCAAGTTTGCGCACAACGGCGGCAATAGAAGATGCTTTCTGGCCAACAGCAACATAGATACATTTAATGCCAGAATCTTTCTGGTTGATGATGGCATCAACAGCAATCGCTGTTTTACCAATCTGACGGTCACCAATAATCAACTCACGCTGACCACGGCCAATTGGCACCATGGCATCAATTGCTTTCAAACCAATTTGTACTGGCTGATCAACAGATTGACGAGCAATTACGCCCGGTGCAACTTTTTCAATTGCATCTGTTTGTTTCGCATCGATAGGGCCTTTACCGTCAATGGGGTTACCCAATGCGTCGACCACGCGACCTTCCAGTTCTGGGCCTACAGGTACCTCAAGGATACGACCAGTACAACGTGCTTTCTGGCCCTCTGCCAAAGATTGATAATCACCAAGGATTACCGCACCGACAGAGTCGCGCTCCAAGTTAAGAGCCATACCGTAAATGCCGCCATCAAACTCGATCATTTCACCGTACATCACATCGGCTAGGCCGTGAATACGAATGATACCGTCTGATACGGATACGATAGTACCTTCATTTTGTGCTTCAGATGAAACATCAAGACTATCGATACGCTGCTTGATGATTTCACTGATTTCGGATGGATTCAGTTGCTGCATTTGCTCTGGTCCTCAATCCTAGGAATTTAATGCTTCGGCGAGTTTTGCTAACCGCCCGCGAATGGAGCCATCTATGACGGTATCTCCAGCTCGAACGACTGCGCCACCTATCAGGCTGTCATCGACTGACACCTGCATGTTGACTTCGCGTTCAAGTTTCGCGCTAAGCGCACTTGCCAGCTTGTTTTGTTGTTCTGTGCTAATTTCAGTAGCCGATACCACATTAACCTCTACGGTTTTTTCGCGGTTAGCTTTTAACACTTCGAACTGCTGATAAATCTGTGGCAGTAGTTGCAGACGACGATTTTCTGCCAAAACCTGCATAAAACCACGGATCTTGTCATTAATTGCGTCACCACAAACTTCAATGGTCTTTTCTGCCTGCTGAGCTGCTGTGTAACTGGGTGAACTCAGCAGTTTTACTACTGCGTCCTGCTGTGCAACGGCTGCAACAACGGCAAGGTTTTGAGACCATCCTTGCAAATCGTTGGCATCAGCAGCATATTGAAATGCTGCTTTTGCATAAGGCCGAGCCAGGGTGCTCAATTCCGCCATGTTAAACCTCGGTTACAGCTGTGCTGCCAGATCATCGACCAATGCGCGATTTGCACTTTCATCGATGTTTGCTTTCAGAACTTTCTCCGCGCCCGCTAATGCAAGAGTAGCTACATTGTTACGTAACTCTTCTTTAGCACGGTTCATTTCCTGTTCGATTTCCGCTTGAGCAGCTACTTTCAGGCGATCACCTTCAGATCTTGCTTGCTCTTTAGCTTCGTCAACAATTTGGCTCGCACGCTTGTTTGCCTGCTCAATAATTGATGATGCTTCTTGCTTGGCTTCTTTAAGCTGTTCTGTCGCTTTTTCTTGCGCCAGCTCCAGATCACGGGAAGCTCTATCAGCGGCATCTAGACCATCGGCAATTTTCTTCTGCCGTTCTTCCATCGAGTGAATGATGGCAGTCCATACAAATTTTTTGCAGAACCAAATAAAGAACAGAAAAGAAATCAGCTGTCCGAATAGGGTCAGATTAATATTCACGCCAACACCTCGTTCTTGGAGTTAATGTTTAAGAATCGGGATGTCAAACTTAAGCTGCAACACCTGGGGCAACAGCAAAGATCAGATACATACCGATACCAACACCGATCATTGGGATCGCATCGATCAGACCAGCTAGCAGGAACATTTTACCTTGCAGCATTGGCCCCAGTTCTGGTTGACGTGCTGTACCTTCCAGCAATTTACCGCCCAACAGGCCCATACCAACGGCAGCACCAAGTGCACCAAACCCAACCATAATTGCAGCTGCGATCATGATAAGTTCCATTTTCTTCTCCTAATACTTATGAGTAAGTTATAAAGTTAAAAAGTACTAAATTAAAAATTATTATCTAGTGATCTTCGTGCGCCATACTGAGGTACACGATGGTCAAAACCATAAAGATAAAGGCTTGCAAAGTAATAATCAGAATATGGAAGATTGCCCAGCCAAGCTGTAACGCTCCACCAAAGGTACCAAGAATCCAACCTGCACTGTACATCATGGCGATCAGAATAAAGATCATTTCGCCCGCATACATATTACCGAACAACCGCAAACCAAGAGAAAATGGTTTAGCCAACAGGCCAACCAGCTCTAGCGCCAGATTGATAGGAACAAAGATTGCTTGGACAATTGGGTTTTTTGCACCAAATGGTTGTAATGTCAGCTCACCAACAAAACCACCAATGCCTTTAACTTTGATACTGTAATAAAGAATCATACCGAACACGGCCAGCGCCATACCCAAGGTAATATTGGGGTCGGTAGAAGGAACTATTTTCTGGAAGTGGACACCTCCCAACGACATCAACCAGGGAATAATATCCACTGGTATCAAGTCCATCAGGTTCATCAAGAAGACCCAGACAAAAATGGTCAGAGCCATCGGTGCGATCCAAGGGTTGCGACCATGGAAGCTGTCTTTGACGGTTCCATCAACGAACTCGATCATCATTTCTGCAAAATTTTGCCAACCTGTAGGTATACCGGTTGTCGCACGCATAGCAGCCCAGCGGAACAAGAACGCAAAAACCAGCCCAAGCCCAATAGACCAACCTAAACTATCAACATTGACAGCCATGAAACCCATTTCTGCCGCTTCTTGGGCATTATGAGCAAAGCTCCATCCATGATCCGGATGTTGACCAAACGTGAGGTTGGTCAAATGGTGTTGTATGTACTCTGTTCCCGTTTGTTGGGTGTCGCCTGCCATTCTTTTTCTCTCAAACCAGCAAGGTCAAATTTTTCGGTGGTTAAGTATCCTTGCGGCACAAAACCACTGCACAATAATCATAGCGCCATAACTGAGAAACAAACCGGGTATATGCAGTGGGCTAATAAAACTAAAAGCCAGCGCAAATGATACCGCTGTGAGCAATAACTTGCCCGCTTCCCCCTTTTGTATGGCGCGAAGTATATTTGGAGCCTGTCTAGCACCTCTATACCGAAAAGCTAATCGTGTGAAATAAGCCTGTGGGCCTATTTGTATCACTCCGCCAATCAGCATGGAGTAGGCTGTGGTCACATCTACCGGTAATACTCCAATTGTTGCTACAACTAATACCGCCAGTTGTACCAATGCTATTCGTCCTACCGGCGGAGCCACTATGGTAGCTTTCATTGGCTACACCATTTCCGCACAATTTGTTTAAGCCAGCAACAAGCACTAGCTCAAACGGGCGGCAATTATAGGTAGTCCCAACGTTAGATTCAACAAATCTTTAGTTAGCGCAGCAGCATTCAGGAAAGAAATTGGAAAATACTGATAATTTATAACAGTTATAGTGTGTCGATAATCAATTATTACTTGATGTGGTCCAGAATACCTTCAAGTTCATCAAGACTGTTGTATTTAAGAATCAATCGACCCTTACCCTTAGCATTGTGTTGAATTGATACTGGTGCACCGACTTGATCAGATAGCTTATCTTGTAAGCGCTTAATATCTGGATCAACACGATGTTCTTTAACCGGGTCTGCTGTTTGCTGTTGCAATAGGCGACGAACCAATGCTTCTGTCTGCCTAACCGTCATTCCTTTTGCAACGGTAGTTCGCGCTGCTTCAAGTTGCTTTGATCCCTCTAACCCAAGTAGTGCTCTGGCATGGCCCATCTCCAGATCACCATGTTCTAGCAGGGTTTGAACCTCCTGCTCTAGTGTCATTAGGCGCATTAAATTAGTGATCGTAGTTCGAGACTTCCCCACAGCATCGGCTACCTGCTGTTGGGTGAGTTCAAATTCTTGCTGAAGCCGTATTAATGCCTGGGCTTCTTCTATGGCATTCAGATCTTCCCGTTGAATATTCTCAATCAGCGCCATGGCAATGGCTGATTCATCGGGTACATCTTTAATAATGGCCGGTATCGTTTCCAAACCAGCCTGCTGGGTTGCACGCCAACGGCGCTCACCAGCGATAATTTCATAACTATCAACACCTGTGGGCCGAACAACTATAGGTTGCATGACGCCTTGTGCACGAATAGAGCTGGCTAAATCTTCTAATGCTTCAGGGTGCATATCTCGACGAGGTTGGTACTTACCTCGCCTCATAAACTCCACGGGAAGTTCTTTTAAGGTGCCTTCAGATATAGGGACTATTTCTTCTTCTGAGTCTTCTTCACCCGCGCCAAGCAAAGCATCGAGCCCTCGGCCTAAACCTTTTCTCTTCACCATAACCTAACCTGCTTTTTGTACCGGTTGCACAGGTTGCCCTGAATGACCAGATTGCTTAGAAGGCTGCTTTACCACGGGCTTAGCGCGACGAATAATTTCCCCCGCTAACCCCAAATAGGCAAGAGAACCTTTAGAGTTTTTATCATAGGCAAGGGCGGGCTGACCATAACTTGGCGCTTCCGCCAATCTCACATTACGAGGAATGGCAATGCGGTAAACCTTGTCACCAAAATGTTCTCTCAATTGAGCCGTCACCTCATTAGTAAGACTATTACGAGGGTCATACATAGTACGAAGTATTCCTTCCAACTGTAATTTTGGATTGAGAAACTGACCTATTTTGCTAATGGTATCCAATAGGGCGGATAACCCTTCCAAAGCATAGTACTCACATTGCATTGGCACAATGACACCATCACAGGACACCAACGAATTAATGGTTAACATGCTTAACGAGGGGGGGCAATCAATAATAATGTAATCATAATTATCCTTGACCCGTGTCAGCGCATGCCTAAGCCGGCTCTCTTTGCTTTTCACTTTGAGCAGGCCTACTTCAGCAGCTGTCAGGTCACCATTGGCTGGCAACAAATCATAATTTCCCGAGTCACTACGCTGTATCGCCTGCTCAGTATTTACTTCGCCGGTCAGTACATCTAATACCGTTATTTTAAGACCGGACTTATTAATACCGCTTCCCATGGTCGCATTACCCTGGGGGTCCGTATCAACCAACAGGATACGCTTTCCATAGGTGGCTAACGATGCTGCCAAATTAATACTGGTGGTGGTTTTCCCCACGCCGCCCTTTTGGTTGGCAACAGTAAAGATCTTAGTCAAAGTGAATTCCTCTATCGCCCTCCAAAAACAGCCCTCTGAAACTTATTTCGAAACAAAGGTGTTTTTCTATCCTGGGTGGCTATTCAATTCGATCGTTGTTTTTCGATTACTCTCGTTCGATAGCACTCTAATGAGATAATGCTATTTCGATAAGATGCCGCTCTCCATTGACACTTGGCACCTGCAATGAGTGCGAAGCAACGACATTATAGTGTTTTGGCAACTCTCTCAACTCTTGATGGGGATATTGCCCTTTCATTGCATAAAATCGGCCATTTTTTTTAAGTAGGTGTGATGTCTTTTCAACCATATCCGAAAGGCTGGTAAACGCCCTGCTGGTAATAGCATCAAACGATTGTTCAGGTTGATAAGCTTCCACCCTACTTTGAATTTCTGCCACGTTATTCAAACCCAACTCATTTTTTACCTGAAATAAAAAGCGAGTCTTTTTACCATTGCTATCCATCAGAGTAAATTTACGTTCTGGATAAAAAATGGCTAAAGGAATGCCTGGCAAGCCTGGGCCAGTCCCCACATCCAAAATATCTTCTCCTTGGACAAAAGGAATAATGCTCAGGCTATCAAGCAAATGTAGGGGTAACATTTGCTCAGGGTTTCGAATTGCTGTGAGGTTATAGGCCTTGTTCCATTTGTGTAGTAATTGCAGGTAATTCAACAGAAGTGTTATTTGCTCATCCGTAAGGTTTATGGATTGAGCTTCTGCCCCAGACCTTAAGAGGTTTTCCAGTTTATCTATCATATTATTTATCTGTGAAAGGCTCTTTATATAAAAAAGAGCTTTTAATCTGGCAAAGCCTCAAGCAATCTTTTTTGTCGATGCTGTTTTTTTCTTTAGGTAAATCAACAACAACGATACAGCCGCAGGCGTGACACCAGGTATGCGAGCTGCTCGCGCCAGGGTTTCTGGCCTGACATCTGTTAATTTTTGCTTCACTTCGTTTGAAAGGCCTTTGACTACCCGATAGTCAAAGTTTTCAGGGATGACTGTATTTTCCTGGCGACGAAGTTTATCAATTTCTTCCTGCTGGCGATCAATGTAGCCTGAGTACTTGGCGTCGATCTCTACCTGCTCAGCGACATCGTCAGCAGCAGCATCTGTTTTCTTTAACGCTGTGATGTCCACGATATCCTTATAACCAAGCTCTGGACGCTTTAATAAATCAAACAAATTGTACTCCCGACTGGGAACAGAACCTGTTTTCACTCCAATCTGTTCTGCTTCAACGGAACCAGGTTGAACCCAGGTTGTTTTTAAGCGCTGCTGTTCTTGTTCTATGGCTTCACGTTTTTCACAAAATGCTGCCCACCGAATATCATCAACCAAGCCCAGCTCTCTACCCTTTTCAGTCAAGCGAAGGTCTGCATTATCCTGCCTCAACAACAGACGATATTCTGCTCTACTGGTAAACATGCGGTAGGGCTCTATGGTGCCCATAGTAATCAGGTCATCTACCAAGACGCCTATATAGGCTTCATCCCGTCGTGGGCACCAGGCTTCTTTGTCTTGGGATTTTAGTGCCGCGTTGGTACCTGCCAGTAAACCCTGGGCACCGGCTTCTTCATAACCAGTGGTTCCGTTAATTTGTCCAGCAAAAAACATACCTTCAACAGGTTTGGTTTCCAGTGAATATTTCAAATCCTGAGGATTAAAGAAATCATATTCAATGGCATAACCCGGACGAGTGATATGGGCATTTTCAAAACCGTTGATAGAACGCACTAATTCCATCTGAACATCAAAAGGCAAACTGGTTGAGATGCCATTGGGGTAAAGCTCGTGGGTGGTTAATCCTTCAGGCTCAATAAAAATTTGATGGCTGTCCTTGTCAGCAAACCTGACCACTTTGTCTTCAATAGAAGGACAATACCTTGGTCCCACCCCTTCAATGACACCGGTATACATAGGGGAGCGATCCATACCACCGCGAATGATGTCATGGGTGCGCTCATTGGTATGGGTGATATAACAACAGGTTTGCTCAGGATGTTCTGCAACATTGCCTAAAAATGACATCACTGGTTCTGGCTTATCTCCCCACTGGGGTTGCAAGCCATCAAAATTGACACTGCGTGCATCAATACGTGGTGGTGTACCGGTTTTTAAGCGATCCACCCTCAAGGGTAGCTCCCTTAATCGATTAGCCAAACCAATGGAGGGTGGATCTCCAGCACGGCCACCGGAGTGATTCTCTAAACCAATATGGATTTTTCCACCGAGAAAGGTACCTGCCGTTAATACCACAGTCTTTCCCGTAAAGCGCAACCCCATTTGGGTCACAACACCAACAACCCTATTTCCTTCCATAATGAGGTCATCAACGGCTTGTTGGAAAATGGAAAGATTAGGCTGATTTTCCAAAATCGTTCTTATGGCAGCTTTGTAGAGAACACGGTCGGCCTGAACGCGGGTTGCCCTTACCGCTGGCCCTTTACGGGAATTGAGCACCCTAAATTGAATACCACTACGATCAGCACCATGGGCCATTGCTCCGCCTAGAGCATCAATCTCTTTTACCAAGTGACTTTTACCAATCCCGCCAATTGCGGGGTTACATGACATTTGACCGAGTGTTTCTATGTTATGGCTTAAAAGCAACGTTTTGCAGCCCATACGAGCAGCAGCCAAGCAAGCTTCTGTACCTGCGTGCCCACCACCAATAACAATGACATCGAAATTATCTGGGTAATGCATATTTTATGGTTGCTTTTCTGATCAAAAGGGGCGCTATTATAAAGCAAAGCGACTTAAAATTGATTTTTTTACTTAAAACTACTTTTTGTCTTTTCTAAGTAATTTATATATACCTATATATATGTATATAGATAAGTTTATAGTTATGTTTATATATAGTAACGATGATTTCTGTGGGTATCCTATTTATACCCATAAAAAACAAATGATTAGATGTTATAAAACCCTATTGATAAATAGCTCTAGGCCTGGTGAGAACAGAGTTAAATACTGTGGAGAAAAGGGGCAGCTGTCCACAAGTTGAGATATTTGGGGTTTATCCACAAAATCATCCAGAGCTTTTCCATCCTGTTTTACCCGATATAATCCACAGGTTATACAGTGGTGTGGATAAACCGTGTTGGCCTGTGAGTAAGTTTGTGAATAATCGGTGAGGTTTTCTATTTAGCCAAAATTTCCCAACAAGAAGAGACGATATAGTTGATTCTATCGTTGATATGGCGTTGCTTTTTCTTTAAAATCGCCCGCCCTTTAAAGGCATAAGTCAGTTAACGGAAGTTAGTCATGAAAAGAACATTTCAACCCAGCGTATTAAAACGTAAACGCAGCCATGGTTTTCGTGCTCGTATGGCCACCAAAAATGGCCGTCTAGTGATCAAACGTCGCCGTGCTAAAGGCCGTAAACGCCTGGCAGCCTGATCAATCAGCTCTTCTTTTTTGTATAGTTATATCATTTATATGGTTATATAAAAAAAGCTGCCCTTTATTGAAATACTCTAGATATTGCAATAAAGGTAGCAATCAAAAGGGGAGAAAGTTATCTCTCCCCTGGCTTTCGAGCATAAAGTGTTGAACACTAGGTTTTCAGCCCCTTTTGAAAACCCTCTTTTAAAGAAAAGAGTCTCGAACACAAGGCGCCCGAACCACAATATGTCCGAAGTAACCTTTGGTCGAAATAAACGTTTATTGACAGCCGGGGCTTACCAGGCTGTTTTTAGTGGTACCTGTTATAAGGTTGCCCACCCACACCTTCTACTTCTTGCCCGACCCAATAATTTTTCCCACCCTAGGTTAGGTGTTATTGTAGCTAAAAAAAATATTCGACATGCAGTAGACCGTAATCGTGTAAAGCGTGTGGTCAGAAGTACTTTTCGTTTATCACAGAACCAGCTGGACTCTCTTGATATTGTGTTCTTGGCACGTCAGGGAATAGATGCGCTGTCACCCAGTGAACAAACAGCTTTGCTCAATAAGAGCTGGCAACGGCTATCGCGAAAATTAAAGGCAGAACAGTGATGGTTAGTATAATAGATAAGTTTTGTGTAGCTGTTTGGGTGAATGTGATTAGAGGATATCAATTCCTAATTAGTCCCCTTTTAGGTAATAATTGTCGTTTTTACCCCAGCTGTTCTTGTTATGCTGTAGAGTCAGTTGAAAACCACGGTGTCATAAAAGGGGGTTATCTTAGCTTCCGTCGCCTTATAAAATGTCACCCTTTCCATGCCGGTGGTTACGACCCGGTTCCCCAACCCGATACAAAAACTGAGTAGAAATAGATATGGATTGGCAACGTTCGCTACTTATTAGTGCCATGTTGGTTGTGCTTTATATGCTGTTCTTGGAATGGAATAAGTTTCAGGAGGCGAATGCGCCTGTTGAGGATCGCTCCACAGTGGAAGAAATAGTAACGCCAGAATTACCCGAGCCAAGTATTGATGGCATCTCAACAGAGATAGCTGATACAGAAAATGTCAGTGATTTGCCAACAGCGATCGAAGACAGTGTTGAGCAAGTAATCAAAACACCTAAAGCTGCAAATACACGGTTAGTGAAGGTTTCTACAGATGTTTTAACCGTGCTTATTGATACTCATGGTGGTGATATTGTTCGAGTTGAATTACCAGAACATCTAACAAAACTGGGAGAGGGTGCATCCCCCTTTATTTTATTAAACCGAGGGACATCTACCACCTATATAGCGCAAAGCGGATTGGTTGGGGCTAATGGTACAGATACTAATAAGGGCCGACCCCTCTTTGCTACCAGCGCTGGAGAATATCTGTTGGAAACTGGGCAGGATTCTGTAGAGGTTAATCTGACCCTGCAACAGGGTAATGTCTTAATTACCAAACGCTTTTCCTTTAAGCGGGGCGACTATCTGATAGACCTAACGTATTTGGTTGATAATAAAAGTAGTGATACCTGGAAGGCTGGTTTGTTTGGACAAATTAAGCGTGATAGTCACAACCCAACAGTGACTAATGCGATGGGTATGCAGCCATTTCTTGGGGCAGCAATCACGACAGTAGATGAAAACTACAAAAAGTTGGATTTTGAAGATATTGCTGATGAGCCTTTAAAAGAAAAAATAACCGGTGGTTGGGTTGCGATGGTTCAGCACTATTTTGTCAGTGCTTGGGTTCCTACCCAGAGCACAATGAATAGCTTCAACCTGAAAAAATTAGGCAGCCAGGATTTGTATATGTTGGGGTTTACATCACCTCAAGTGTCGATAGAACCTGGAGCAAAAGGTGAGATAAAAGCAGCATTCTATGCCGGACCCAAAGATCAATACCGTTTTGAAAAGATCTCTCCCTACCTTGATTTAACCTTGGATTATGGTTGGCTCTGGTGGATTGCCAAGCCGTTATTTTGGGTGTTGTACCAGCTTCATGAATTTTTGGGTAACTGGGGTTGGTCCATAATTTTGCTGACGGTGATGATTAAAGCTGCCTTCTTTAAGCTTTCAGCCACGAGTTATCGGTCCATGGCAAATATGCGAAAGCTGCAACCAGAAATGGCTCGCTTAAAAGATTTGTATGGCGATGATCGCCAAAAAATGTCCCAAGAGACGATGAATCTCTACAAGCGGGAAAAGGTAAACCCCATGGGTGGGTGCTTGCCCATATTGGTTCAGATGCCCGTTTTCATCGCACTATATTGGGTGTTGATGGAGAGTGTTGAGCTGCGTCACTCTCCCTGGATAATGTGGATCAATGATTTATCGGTAAAAGATCCCTATTTCGTTCTGCCATTGATTATGGGTGTCAGTATGTTTGTTCAACAAAAGTTGAACCCAACACCTCCTGATCCGATGCAGGCTAAAATCATGCAAATGATGCCAATAGCATTTACTTTCTTCTTTATGTTCTTCCCGGCTGGTTTGGTACTTTATTGGACAGTGAACAACGGACTTTCCATTGTTCAACAATGGTTGATTACAAGAAAAATTGAAGGCGAAGCTGTAAAAAAATAAGGAATACATCACTTTATTAAAAGGCCTCTCTTTTTAGGAGGCCTTTTTTGTCTGAGATTGTATTGTTGCGACCGATACAATTAGTATTTTCTGATGTGTTAGGTTGTTACGGTATGATTTCTTTAAGGTGTATTAATCAAGCTTAAGGGGCTTAAATGTTATCGTCATCGGATCATGACACCATAGCTGCCATTGCCACTCCCTCTGGTCGTGGGGGGGTGGGTATTGTGCGGTTATCAGGTGCTGATCTTGGGCCTTTTATTGCCGGGCTTGTAAAAAAAGATTTGCCTCCAAGAGCAGCGGTTTATACCGGGTTTCTCGATACTGATGGCAGCATTATTGATCAAGGCTTGGCCATTTTTTTTCCAGCGCCCCACTCGTTTACAGGAGAATCTGTACTAGAGCTTCAAGGGCATGGCGGCCCTGTCATTATGGATGCCTTGTTGCAGCGCTGTTTGGCGCTGGGTGCTCGCTTAGCAAGGCCTGGTGAATTTTCTGAACGTGCATTTTTAAATGACAAAATTGATCTCACCCAGGCTGAGGCCATATCAGATTTGATTGATGCGTCATCTGAGCAGGCAGCACGTTGTGCAATTCGTTCACTGCAAGGAGAATTTTCACGACATATACATGATCTGGTTGAGTCGCTGACGGTATTACGTATCTATGTAGAAGCGGCCATAGACTTTCCTGAAGAAGAAATAGACTTTCTTGCTGATGGTAAAGTATCAAATGACCTCAAACAGTTAATTGAACAACTGAATGTGACCATTTCACAAGCACATCAAGGCACGTTGATGAGTGAGGGTATGAGCGTTGTCATTGCCGGGAAGCCGAATGCTGGGAAATCCAGTTTGTTGAATGCACTTTCTGGTAAAGAAACTGCCATTGTGACCCATATTAAGGGGACAACAAGGGATGTACTTCGTGAACAGATACACATTGATGGTATGCCTCTCCATGTTATTGATACAGCTGGCTTGAGAGAAACTGGCGATGCGGTAGAACAAGAGGGAATCAGGCGTGCATGGAAAGAAATTGATGGCGCTGATCGTGTCTTGTTTGTTGTTGATAGTAGTGATGATTACTCATTGGATCCGGCCAGTAACTGGCCAGAGTATTTTGAGCGTTATCCAAACAGGGGCAATATAAGTTTTGTTCTTAATAAGGGTGATTTATCTGAATTGCCTATTGGTGAGTTATCCGAAAAATTAGAACGGCAGCAACAGCAGTCGACGATAGTTGTTTCTGCAAAGCAGGGGTTGGGAATTGATACTCTAAAAGAGCATTTGAAAAAATGTATGGGTTACACCGGGACCACTGAAGGAAGTTTCATTGCAAGACGACGACACATGGAAGCATTGAAACAGGCACAATCACTTCTCCTAGCCGGATTTAATCAATTGAGTGAGGCGGGAGCAGGGGAATTATTAGCAGAAGATCTGCGCCAAGCTCAGCACAGCTTGTCTGAAATAACGGGTGAATTTTCTAGCGATGATTTACTTGGTCGAATTTTTGGCAGCTTTTGTATCGGCAAGTAATTTGCGCATGTGAATGCAATTCTTGTGTTAAAAGACATTCTCTTATAGTTGGCTTATAAGATGACCTATTTTTTTATTTTGGTCATAAAAGGTATTTTGTGTATTTAATCATTACACCATTGTCGCCATAGACAACAAATCCCCTGCAAGCCCACAAAGTATCTACAGGTTATCCACAGAATATGGTTAAAAAGTAGCCATATAGACCCTCGAATACTGTGTAAAACTACAGCGTTTATTTTATTTATAACCGTATGATTTTGTTGGTCTTTTGTAAAATCACTCGAAAAAATATTTTTTTCAAAAGGTGTGGATAACTCGTTATTTTATAGCTAGACTAAGTGCTCAATAATAAAGTCACCTGCAAAGAGTTTTCGTTTGAATGCTCTGACACGAAATACAACAGACAGGGGCGTAGAACAGAAAGGAGAACAAATTGGCTCAAGCTTTATGGGAACAGTGTTTGGGTTACCTGCAGGAAGAGCTACCAGCTCAGCAGTTTAATACCTGGATAAGGCCTCTCCAGTTAGACATCAGTGATGATGAATCACTTGAACCAACAAACAACATAAGGCTATTAGCGCCTAACCGTTTTGTAAAAGATTGGGTGTCTGACAAATTCTTAGAACGTATCACAGAAATATTCCAACAGCTTCGAGGGGATCGTTGCGGGGTTATAGTGGAATCAGGTTCAGGCTTAATAAGTAGTCCGGCTGCTAGTGCAACAGCAAATAATAGTCCAGAATCCCATCACCAGAATTCACCCCTTGTAGAAAATTCTAATAAGTCCGCTCAAAAAAATATAGCAACATTAAATCCTGCTGCGGTTAAAGCGCCAATAACACAACCAACAACTCATATTCAGGTCCAACCAGATAATAGAAAGCTTTCCAGTGTCGAGGGTGGGTTGAACCACCAAAGTAATATTAATCAAACATTCACGTTTGGTTCTTTTGTTGAGGGTAAATCTAACCAGTTGGCATTGGCGGCTTCGCGGCAAGTAGCAGAAAATCCGGGTGGTTCTTATAACCCGCTCTTTATTTATGGAGGGGTTGGCTTAGGTAAAACACACCTAATGCATGCAGTGGGAAATGCGCTGCGAGATCAAAAGCCTAATGCAAAAATCATTTATTTGCATTCAGAGCGATTTGTTGCCGATATGGTTAAGGCACTACAGTTAAATGCTATTAATGATTTCAAGCGATTTTATCGTTCAGTAGATGCACTTTTAATTGATGATATTCAGTTTTTTGCGGGAAAAGAGCGTTCTCAGGAAGAATTTTTTCACACCTTTAATGCATTGCTTGAAGGTGGCCAGCAAATGATATTAACTTGCGACCGTTATCCTAAAGAAATAGATGGCTTAGAAGAGCGCTTAAAATCTCGATTTGGGTGGGGTTTGACAGTTGCAGTAGAGCCTCCGGAATTGGAAACAAGAGTCGCAATTTTGATTAAAAAAGCGCAGCAAGCAAAGGTAAACTTACCTAATGATGCTGCATTTTTTATCGCTCAAAGAATCAGGTCGAATGTAAGAGAGCTAGAAGGTGCGCTGAAAAGAGTAATAGCAAGCGCTCACTTCACCGGAAGTCCGATTAATATTGAATTGATTAGAGAATCCCTAAAAGATTTATTGGCGCTTCAAGATAAACTGGTCACTATCGATAATATTCAAAGGGTGGTATCCGAGTACTATAAGGTTAAAATGTCCGAGCTGCTTTCGAAGCGTAGAACTCGTTCCGTAGCCAGACCAAGGCAGGTCGCCATGGCCTTGGCAAAAGAGCTGACTAATCATAGTCTGCCTGAAATAGGTGAAGCATTTGGTGGTCGAGACCACACGACCGTTTTGCATGCTTGTAGAAAGGTGAAGGAATTACAGGAAACAAGTCGGGATATGAGCGACGATGTAAAACACCTTTTACGCGCATTAACTACCTGATTATTGGCAGATATTGAATTATTATAAGAAGATTTTTTAACCCAGCCCCCTCTACTTGGAATGGAAGAAACTAACCGATGAAATTCACCGTATCTAGAGAAGGTTTTCTGAAGCCGTTGCAATTGGTTGTAGGTGTCGTCGAGCGTCGCCAAACCTTGCCTATCTTATCTAATGTATTAATTCAATTGGTTGATGGTCGTCTCTCTTTAATAGGTACTGATCTGGAGGTGGAAATTGTTGGCCACCTAAGTTTGGATGCAGTTGCTGAAAGCGGAGAGATTACCGTTCCTGCACGTAAATTGATGGATATATGCCGGTCACTTCCCGATGGGGCCGATATTACCTTCTCTGAAGAAGGTGGTCGGGTTTTGGTAACGAGCGGTCGTAGTCGATTCACACTCTCTGCCCTTCCTGCCAATGAATTTCCCAGCGTGGATGATGGCCCAGGAAAACGCGAATTTGTTATTGATCAGTCAGAGTTAAAGCAACTGATAGCACATACTTCATTTGCAATGGCACAACAGGATGTCCGCTATTATCTTAATGGTATGTTGTTAGAAGTTGGAGACAGCCGTGTTCGTTTTGTTGCTACGGATGGTCACAGGTTGGCAATGATGGATGTGCCTGTACCAAGTTTGGATGGAGAATTAAGCCAAGCGATTTTGCCCCGAAAAGGTGTTATTGAGTTGTCCCGCCTTCTCGCCGATGAAGGCAGTGTAACGGTTGTGCTGGGTAACAATCATATCCGTGTATCGACTGAAGAGTTTCGTTTCACTTCCAAGCTCGTGGATGGCGCATACCCTGATTATGACAGGGTTTTGCCA
Source organism: Porticoccus sp. (assembly GCA_023263825.1). Classification (GTDB taxonomy): domain Bacteria; phylum Pseudomonadota; class Gammaproteobacteria; order Pseudomonadales; family Porticoccaceae; genus Porticoccus. The sequence goes on along the minus strand of JALQUJ010000127.1, from coordinate 92 downwards.
AAAGGTGGTGACAAACAGATGATAGGTAATCGTGAAGAGCTTAGGAGTGCCTTTAGTCGAACAGCCATTCTTTCTAATGAAAAATACCGTGG
>JALQUJ010000126.1 GCA_023263825.1 Porticoccus sp. | reverse complement strand
CGGAACACAAGTCCATCTTGGCGACATTGCACATATCAACGATGGTTTTGCCGAGCAGGATTTAGTGTCCAAATTTAATGGCAAGCCGGCAGTATTTATCAACTTGTTTAATACTAGAAACCCGGATGTTATTACGACATCAAAAGCCGTCAGAGAATATATTGATCAACGACTTCCCACCCTGCAACAAGGTGTGGAGTTGGTGGTTTGGCGCGATTTGTCTATTTACCTAAATAGCCGTATTGATTTGTTACTTAAAAATGCCTTGGGCGGTTTGTTATTGGTTTTTGGGCTATTGGTCTTCTTTCTGCGGCCAGCTTTGGCTTTTTGGGTCGCAATGGGTATTGGCATTTCCTATTTGGGTGCACTTTGGTTAATGCCCTATTTAGGAATTAGTGTGAACGTTGTTTCGATGTTTGCCTTCCTGTTGATACTCGGCATTGTGGTGGATGATGCCATTGTGGTGGGTGAAAGTGTCTATGCCCACTACGAGCGGGGTTTGAGTGGTAACGAAAGTGCGGTTATGGGTGCAAAATCGGTTTCCAAGCCGGTTACGTTTGCCGTATTAACGACTATGATTGTTTTTGTCCCCATGATGCTATTACCGGGGGATTCGACCAAGTTAATGGCAGTAATGCCTAAGGTAGCGATTATTGCTCTGGCCTTTTCACTGTTGGAATCTTTTTTGATCCTGCCGGCGCATTTGCGACACATGAAGCCCGAAAAAGAGCCGAAATGGTTAATTGCTAAGTGGGTGCATCATGGTCGTCAGCATACTTCGTCGGCTTTAAAAAAGTTTGCTGAAAATCAGTTTAGGCCTTTGTTAGAGCGTGCCTTGCGTCATAGCTATATCACCATCGCCACATTCATTGCCATACTCATTGTTGTTCTGGGAGTTTTCTTTACGGGTTGGCTGAGGGTGTCCTTCTTTCCAGTGGTAGAAGGTGAATATTTACGTGCTTCCGTTGAGTTACAGGAGGGAAGTGGCTTTGGTAGATCGTTGGAGATCATGGCGCAGTTAGAACAATCAGTGAATGATTTGAAAAAAGAGCCACTGCTTATTAGTGCCAGTGGTCAGTCTGTATTAAAAAATCATTATACCGAGAGCAAAGAGAATAATGTTTTTATTGTGTTGGAGTTGTCCAGCAATGAAAGTCGTTCAGTGTCATCGAGAGACGTTGCCGAACTGTGGCGAAAGCATATTGGTCCGGTAGAAAATGTCGAGGAGTTCGATGTTCAGTATACGTTGATGGGCAAGCCTAAGGATATCAATCTGGTTCTGAAAGGGCGTGATATTGATGTGTTGCGTGGTGCAACGGAGGAAATTGAATCTGCGTTACTAAGCTACACAGGTGTTTATAACGTGTCTGATTCCATGCGTTCGGCTCGCAAAGAAATAGAAATCAGTCTGACAGATCATGCGGACACCCTTGATGTAGGATTAAGCGATATTGCCAGCCAATTACGCAATGCTTTTTATGGCGCTGAGGCCCAGCGTATTCCCAGAGAGCGTGAAGATGTCAAAGTTATGGTTCGATACTCTGCTGCCGAGCGTGCGACGATGTCATCGCTTGACGAGATGCGAATTCGTACTGCAGATGGTAGGGAGCTTCCATTTAATGCTGTTGCCGATGTGGAATTTGTACCGGGTTATACCGAGATTAAACGCCGAGATCGAATGCGGATGGTAGAGATCAAGGCTGAGTTGGCGAGAGGTTCTGCGTCGGCTAATGACATTGTCTTTGCATTGAAAAAACAGTTCTGGCCTGAATTGGAGAAAAAGTACCCGGGTATTACCCTGCAAATTGATGGTGCCCAGAAGGATCAGACAGAATTTGAGACTGGGTTTTTGCAAATGATGGCGCTGGCGCTGCTCGCCATTTATGCATTGTTAGCCATAGAGTTTCGTTCTTATTGGCAGCCTGTCATTGTTCTGAGTGCAGTGCCCTTTGGTATTGCGGGTGCGATTGTTGGGCATATTCTGTTTGGTAAAGAAATTAGCATGCCTTCGATGATGGGGGTGTTGGCAGCAGCAGGTGTAGTAGTCAATGATAACCTGGTGTTGATTGATCGCATTAACCAACTGGTAAAAGAGGGGTGGCGCCCTTATGAGGCTGTTATGCAGGGTGCCCGAGATCGTTTTAGACCTATCGTGTTAACGTCCCTTACAACATTCTTTGGGTTGATGCCCATATTGTTTGAAAAAAGTGCCCAGGCCCAATTTTTGATCCCCATGGTTATTTCATTGGCCTTTGGTGTTTTGCTAGCCACTTTTGTGACCTTAATTCTTGTGCCTGCTATTTATGTGTCTGGTGAAAGAGTGAAGGAGACTTGTCAGCGTTGGCGCTCTGGCGTAGGTTCTTCAGAAATACCGGTCGGTGAGGGTGACTCTAGAAATTTTTAGCTAAGTTTTTATAAATTAAATCCATTCACAATTAATCAATAGGCATAAAAGCGATGAACCTCATCACTACAGCTACAGATTTGGCCATTATTATTGAATTATCCGTTGCCCCCGTTTTTTTATTAGCGGGTGTTGCTGGTTTTCTCAATGTGATGTCTGGGCGGTTGGGAAGGATTGTAGATCGGGCTCGTGTAGTTGAGGTTAGGGAGTCGGGCCTTCGTGACCCAAAACTGCGCGCAATTGCCCACAGAGAATTGGTGGTTTTGTGGCGTCGGGTCAATATTATTAATTGGTCTATTGGCTTTTGTACTGCATCAGGCTTGTTGGTGTGTACATTGATTGTCAGTCTTTTTATTGGTGGCTTTTGGGGTTTGAATATCGGTGCTTTGATTGTGGTTTTTTTTGTTTTAGCACTTGTGCTGTTGATTATTGCGCTGACTTACTTTTTGAAAGAAGTTCAGTTGGCGACACGTACATTACGTATTGGAAAAGAACTACCTATGGAAGCAATAGAATAGGTTGAGATAGAGCGAAGTGTGAAAAAAATAAAGAGGGCTGTGTGCCCTCTTTAATGTCTTTATCTTTAATGGTTATGCCGAAATCAGGGGCGTTGAATATCGTATTTCTTCATTTTTAGGTACAACGTACTTTTGGCGATTTTAAGTTCTTTTGCTGCCTTCGTTAGGTTGCCACCCTGCTCTCTAATTGCTCGACTAATCACTTCTTTCTCTGCTAAGTCCAGAGGATTGGTTTCTTCTTCGGCTTCAGCTTTAGATTCGTTGGTGTGTGCCATCAGGAAGTCTTGAGGTAAATCACCTGGCCCTAACTCCATTTCATCAGACAGGAAGAATGCTGCAGTAATTAGATTGCTCAACTCACGAATATTGCCAGGCCAAGTATGTTTCTCCAATAGTTCAAGGAGTGGTTTACTTAGGCGTTTAGCGCCAGCTGAGTGTTGTGTCACTAGATGAGCAAAAATGTTTTGAGCGAGAAGCGATACATCACCTTTACGCTCACGTAGTGGGGGTACAGTTAGGGTCATGGATGAGATGCGGTAGAACAGATCCATTCTGAATCGACCTTCTGCAACTTCTTGTGTTAGATCCCTGTTCGTTGCTGCAATTAGTCTAAAGTTAACTTTACGGGGTCTGGTTTCACCTACTCGGCAAATCTCAGATTCTTGAAGCACACGTAAAAACATTGGCTGGAGATCCAGAGGCATTTCGCCTATTTCATCAAGAAACAGCGTGCCGCCATTTGCTGCTTCAATTTTACCTGACATGCCGCCCTTGCGAGACCCGGTAAATGCTCCCTCAACATGGCCAAACAGCTCACTGGCTAACAAATCGCGAGAGAGCCCTCCACAGTTGAGGGCAACAAAGTCGCCGCCCTGGCCAGCGCCATCCTCATGCATGGCGCGAGCAAACAACTCTTTACCAACACCGGTTTCACCTTGAAGTAGTACGGGTATGGGTGCTTTAGAGAGCCGCTTGGCTTGTTGCACTGCCAGAATATAAGGAGGGCTCTGCCCTACCAGGCGTGAAAAACCTTTGACTTCTTCAGGCTCTGTGGAAGGTGTGGTAGTACTATTGCTATCCGTTCCACCTTGAATGGGGCGTGATGGCAGTGGAATAACAGCCAAATAACCGATGGCTGAGCCCTGGTGCATAACAGGCTCAATCCAGCGTTTATCAATTTGATCCAAAACGGGTGCTGCAGCCTCGGCCTGATACTTTCCTTCATCATTTAAGGTAAGAATGGGGTTGTAGGGGGTTAAATTAATTTTTATGTCCCTGGCGGCTAAAACCCTGTCAGCCTGGGTATTTGCACGAATAAGTTTGCCATCCAAATCAAATAGCAATACACCATCATTACAAGATGAGGCGAAGTTATTAATCGTAACACCTAATAAAGAATCTCTTTTTGCCAGTTTGATTTGGGCAAATTGTCCCTCGATTCGGCGGGCACCTGAAATAGCCAAGGCTAAACAGTAGTCGTGCAGGGTGTCTTCCAGGCCGGAAATATTGACCGCACCCAGTAATCGTTTCTCGAACGGGTCGCGAATCACCGCAGCGGAGCAGGTCCAGCGGCTAATGTTTTCACAGTAGTGTTCAAATGCATGCACTTGAACGGGTGCTGCAATATTTAGGGCGGTTCCTATTGCATTAGTGCCTGCGGCCTGCTCAGTCCAGTTGGCGCCAGGCCTCAATCTATAATTGGTTGCAAGTTCTAGGGTGGCAGGGTCACCTTCATAGTCAAGAATCGTTCCTGTGGGTGATACCAGATGCATGATCGTTCCTGATTCAGCCAGCAACTCTTTAGCTTCACGCATAATCACGTCTGATGCGGACAGGAGTTCATGGTGCTCATTTCTAAGGCTTTGGAGTTGATCGCTATCTAGCTCCAGACCACTCTTGGCGACATGGGGGTCTACATGGCTGGTAATACAGCGCTGCCAGGAGTCCTTAATAACAGGGCGCACAGTATCGTCGGGCATATTGCCACTGGTTTGTAGTTTCTCTCTTGCCGAAGCAATTCGAGTAGGGTGAGAAACCGCCGTTGAGCCCTTAAGGGAAGAGTCGTTATTCATGGTACTTTCGCATAGTTATTACAGCCTCAGACATACAATTATAGATTTGTAGCACCTATGTTGTCTTTTTGTCCGTTTCCTTCCTTATTTTAAATTGGCCTTTGGGGTGGTGAGTTAGGGCGATTAATGCCTAGAGCCCTATTTTATTGGACACTTCTTATAGACCATGCTTTAATTCAGTTCGATTAATGCTCCACCAACGACTGATAATCATACGGTTTTGAGGTCTTGGAAGGAAGCATTAATCGGTTAGTTTTTGTAAGCCAATAATTTTTAATAATAATTTCACATTGGCACGACTATTGCAACAGTCGTATCCGAGGGTATCCCCGTCACTCATCGATAGGTTCGTCCGATCGAAAAGCAGTTTTGTGGTAGGGGGTAGAAGTTAACAACTCATAATTAGAGGATATAAACTTGAATGATTTAACCAATCCCGTTGAAGTTATGGGCATCGATGCCGGCGGCACGATGACCGATACTTTTTTTGTGCGTGCGGATGGCACATTCGTAGTTGGTAAAGCGCAAAGTGATGCCGACGAAGCGAAAGCTGTTCTAGATTCCAGTGTAGATGCACTGGCGCACTGGAGTACAACTGTAGAAGAAGTTTACCCACAGATGGTTACCTGTGTGTTCTCTGGAACTGCTATGTTGAACCGTGTTGTAGGTCGTAAAGGTCTGCGTACTGGTTTGATCGTAAGTAAAGGTTTTGAAGACTTCCACCGTATGGGTCGTGCAATTCAGTGCTACCTGGGTTATGCGTTTGAAGATCGTCTTCACCTGAACACTCACCGTTATGACGAGCCACTTGCTCACATTCACGATACTCGTGGTGTTACTGAGCGTATTGACTCTAAAGGTGGTGTGGTAATTCCAGTACGTCTACACGAAGCACGTGAAGCTGCTCGTGAACTGATCGAGCAAGGCTGTAAAGCGATCGTAGTAAGCTTCCTGAGTTCTTACCTGAACCCTACTCACGAGCGTGCAGTTCGCGATGTTGTTGAAGAGGTGAAGAAAGAAATGGGTTCAAATATCCCCGTTTTCGCTTCTGTTGACTACTATCCAGTACGTAAAGAAACTCACCGTACCAACACTACTCTGCTTGAAGCTTACGCTGCTGAGCCTTCTCGTGCGATTTTGTCTGACTTGAGCAATCGTATGAAAGAAAACGGTGCTAAGTTCGATGTACGTGTAATGGCGAGCCACGGTGGTACTATCGGTTGGAAAGCGAAAGAGCTTGCTCGTTCTTTGGTATCTGGTCCTATCGGTGGTGTAATCGGTGCTAAGTACTTGGCTGAACAGCTGAACATCGAAAACATCGCATGTTCTGACATCGGTGGTACTAGCTTCGATATGGCTTTGATCGTTAAGAGCAAATTCTCTATGCACCAGGACGGCGATATGGCACGCTTGGTTCTGTCTCTGCCACTGGTAGCGATGGACTCCATCGGTGCGGGCGCTGGTAGCTTCGTACGTATTGACCCTTACAGTAACTCAATCAAGTTGGGTCCTGATTCTGCTGGTTACCGTGTAGGTACTTGCTGGCCAGAAGGTGGTATTGACACAGTATCTGTAACTGACTGTCACATCATTTTGGGTTACTTGAACCCAGACAACTTCCTGGGTGGTATTCTTGAGTTAGACGTTCCACGTGCTAAGCAATGTGTACAAGACCAAATCGCTACGCCACTTGGCCTGTCTCTAGAAGACGCGGCTGCTGGTGTAATCGAACTGCTTGATTTGTCTCTACGTCAACACCTTCGCGCTATGATTTCTGCGAAAGGTTATGCACCAAGCGACTTCGTATGTTTCTCATACGGTGGCGGTGGCCCCGTTCACGCATACGGCTACACTAAAGGCCTGGGCTTTAAAGAAACTATTATCCCTGCATGGGCTGCTGGTTTCTCTGCATTTGGTTGTGCAACGGCAGACTTCGAATATCGTTATGATATGAGTACGGATATCGGTATTACTGACGAGTCTTCTGAACAAGACAAGCAAGATGCAATCGATACTCTGCAAAAAGCCTGGGATGAGTTGACTGCGAAAGTTCTGGAAGAGTTCAAAATCAATGGCTTTAGCCCTGACCAAGTCACTTTGACGCCTGGCTACCGCATGCAGTACCTGGGTCAGTTGAATGACTTGGAAATGGATTCACCACTGAAGAAAGTAAGCAAAGCTGCTGAGTGGGATAATCTGGTTGAAACTTTCGACGAAACTTATGCCCGTGTATATGCTGATGCTGCTCGTTCTCCAGAGCTTGGTTTTGGTATCACTGGTGCGATTCTGCGTGGTTCTGTTGAAACTAAGAAACCTGCTATTCCTCATGAGGCTGAAGGTGATGCAACGCCAGCTGCAAACGCAGTGATTGGTGAGCGTCCGTTCTACTACGAAGGCCAGTGGGTTACAGCAAGCCTCTACCATATGGAAAGCTTGGTCCCAGGTAACAGAGTTACTGGCCCAGCAGTTATTGAATCCGATGCGACTACTTATGTAGTTCCAACTGGCTTCGAAACCTGGTTGGATGGGCACCGTCTGTTCCACCTGATCGAAGTGTGATGGGATCAAACATCCATAGAGAATTGCAAACGCCTATTGCATAGGCGACAAAGATACAGAGGATAAAATATGACAATTTTAGAAAACCCTTTGGGTAACAAACCAGGGACTTTGCTGAAAAATGGCATGACCCTGAATGATCACCGTAACGCTGTACTTCAACGTACTGAAGAAACTGGTTACTACGATGGTCGTAAAGAGCTGACTTTTAAAGATACTGATCCTATTGGTTTCGAGCGTATCTTCTCTAAAGTTCGTGCTGGTGTAGTAAATTCTCGTGAAGTAGCTAAGAAAATTGCTGCATCTCCTATCGTTGAGCAGGAAGGTGAGTTGTGTTTCACCCTGTACAACGTAACTGGTGACTGTGTTGTAACGTCTACTGGTATTATCATTCACGTAGGTACCATGGGTGCTGCGATCAAATACATGATTCAGAACGATTGGGAATCAAACCCAGGTATCAACGAAGGTGATATGTTCACTAACAACGATTGCCAAACTGGTAACGTTCACCCATGTGATATTGCAACTATCGTTCCTATCTTCCATGACGGCATTATGGTTGCTTGGGTTGGTGGTGTAACTCACGTAATTGATACTGGTGCTGTAGGACCAGGTTCTATGTCAAATGGTCAGATCCAACGCTTCGGTGATGGTCTGCAGATCACTTGTCGTAAGACTGGTGCTAAAGACACGCCATTCCGTGACTACTTGCATGAAAGTCAGCGTAACGTTCGTACTACTAAGTACTGGATTCTCGATGAGAAAACTCGTATCGCTGGTTGTCACATGATTCGTGACATGGTTCTTGAAGTGATCGAAGACGAGGGCGCAGAAGCTTTTGACGAGTTCATGTACGAAGTTGTAGAAGATGGCCGCCGTGGTCTGATTCAGCGTATTAGAGCTATGTGTATGCCAGGTACAGTTAAAACTGTTGCGTTTGTTGACGTACCTTACACTCACGAAGACGTTCACGTACCATCTACGTTCGCGAAGATGGATTCTATCATGCACGCTCCTTGTGAAATTACGGTTTTACCTACTGGTGAATGGCGTCTGGACTTCGAAGGCTGCAGCCGTT
>JALQUJ010000124.1 GCA_023263825.1 Porticoccus sp. | reverse complement strand
AGCCGTTTTATAGCACACTGGGTAACTCATATGACCAAGAATTTTAAAAGCCTGGCTTTACCAGGTGTACTGCATTTAAAACCCTATCAGGGCGGCAAGCCAATAGAAGAATTGGAGCGTGAGCTGGGGATCCAGGGCGCGATTAAACTGGCCAGCAATGAAAATCCTTTGGGGTTAAGCCCTGTTGCCCGAAAAGCCATAGAGTCATCATTGGTTGATGTCGCACGCTATCCTGATGGCAATGGCTATTATTTAAAGTGCAAACTTGCTGAAAAGCTGGGTGTTAGCGCAGATCAGCTGACTTTAGGCAATGGATCGAATGATGTGCTCGATTTGTTGGCCAGAGGGTTTTTAGATGTAGAGCATAGCGCTATTTTTTCTCAACATGCTTTTGTAATTTATCAGTTGGCAGTTACAGCTCAGGGCGCTGAATCAATCATTGTGCCAGCTAAAAATTGGGGGCATGACCTAGAGGCCATGGCCAATGCCATAGATGAACATACACGTTTGATATTTATTGCCAATCCCAATAATCCAACAGGAACCTGGGTTGATATTGATATGATTGAGGCACTGATGGAAAAGGTACCTTGGAATATCATTGTAGTCGTTGATGAAGCTTATTTTGAATATGTTGATATAGCCGGATACGATTCTGCACTTTCTTTAATGAGCAAGTATCCAAATTTGGTGATTACCCGAACTTTTTCCAAAGCTTATGGCCTGGCTTCTTTACGGGTAGGCTATGCGGTTTCACATCCGGATGTGGCAGATATTTTAAATCGAATTCGTCAGCCATTTAATATCAACAGTATGGCATTGGCTGCAGCCCTTGCGATCCTCGATGATCAGGATTATCTAGAGCGTAGTATTGAGATTAATCGTCTAGGTTATCAGCAATTAGTGAGTGGCTTTGAGCAGTTGGGGCTAAGCTTTATTCCCTCAGCAGGTAATTTTATTGCAGTAGAAATTCCGGGCGATACTCAGGCCATGTATCAGCGTTTATTGGAACAGGGTGTTATCGTGCGTCCAATCAGTCTTTATGAAATGCCGAATCACTTACGTGTATCCATTGGCTTGCCTGAAGAGAATCAACGGTTTCTCGATGTATTGGGTAAGCTGTTAGATTCAGAGGGAGCTGGCTAATGCCCCAAAAGATCAATCGTCTTGTTGTTATAGGTTTGGGCCTAATAGGCAGTAGTCTGGCTAAAGCCGCCCGGGATCGAGATCTTTGTAATGAGGTCATAGGTAGCTCAAGAAGCCCCGAAACATTGATCAAAGCAATGAGTGGCGGTGTTGTTGATCGTGTTGTTGATCAAATTGAAGATATAGCTAGTGAGTTAGGCGAAGGAGATATGGTTGTGATTGGTGTGCCAACGCTGACAGTTCCCACAATTGTTCGCCAACTTCAGCCGCTATTAGCCGATACCGTGACAATTACCGATGTCGCTAGTGTTAAAGGTAGTGTGGTTGATACAGTTGCTGGGATTTATGGAAAAATACCTAGTCAATTTGTTCCAGGTCACCCCATTGCTGGGTCAGAAAAAAGTGGTGTGGATGCAGTGAATCCAACATTGTTTGATGACCACCGGGTTATCTTAACACCGCTGCCAGAAACCGGTGCTGCTCATCTGGCGAAAGTTCAGTCTTTGTGGCAGGGTGTTGGGGCTGTAGTGACTGATATGTCGGTGACAGACCATGATGAAATTTTAGCAGCAACCAGTCACTTGCCTCATTTACTTGCCTATGCCCTGGTGGATACGCTATCGAATATGCGGGAAAATCAGGAGATTTTTCGTTATGCTGCTGGTGGTTTTCGTGATTTTACCCGTATAGCTGCTAGTGACCCTTTGATGTGGCACGATATTATCATTGCCAATGATAAAGCGGTGCTATCAGTACTAGATCAGCTTACCGATCATATTCAATCCCTAAAACAAGCCATTGTTGCCTCAGACAGTGAAAAGCTATTGGGGGTTTTTACCCGTGCCAGTGAAGCACGAAATCATTTCACCAAGATGCTAGAAAATAAGGCCTATTTGGAACCCATGAAACAAACGATAGATTACCGAGTAACTCCGGGCGGAAAGGTATCTGGTGAAATTCGAATTCCCGGTGATAAATCTATTTCTCACCGATCCATCATGTTGGGTTCTCTGGCTCAGGGGGTGACAGAAGTGACAGGCTTTCTTGAAGGAGAAGACAGTCTTGCCACATTACAAGCCTTTCGGGATATGGGGGTAGTTATTGAGGGGCCAATAGATGGCCGAGTAGTTATCCATGGTGTTGGGATCAATGGTTTAAAAGCACCAGCTGGGCCACTGTATTTGGGCAATTCTGGTACTTCTATGAGGCTGTTATCTGGCTTGTTGGCCGCACAGTCATTTGATGTGGAATTAACTGGAGATGCATCACTGTCAAAGCGCCCCATGGAGCGAGTGGCTGAACCATTGCGAAAAATGGGCGCGGTGATTGAGACTGAAGAAGGTGGGCGACCACCATTACGTATTAAGGGTGGTCGGCAACTCAGGGGTATTGATTACACCTTACCCATGGCCAGTGCTCAGGTAAAATCCTGTGTTCTATTGGCGGGGTTATACGCAGACGGGAAGACCTCTACCACTGAACCGGCGCCCACTCGAGATCATACCGAACGGATGCTCAGTGGCTTTGGTTATCAAGTGGATCGTCAGGGAGCTATGGCTGCTTTAATCGGTGGTGCTGAGCTTGCTGCTACTACAATTGATGTGCCAGCAGATATTTCATCAGCAACCTTCTATATGGTTGCGGCAGCTATAGCACCGGGCTCTGATATTACTTTGCTGCATGTGGGTATCAATCCCACCCGCATCGGTGTAATTAATATCCTGCAAATGATGGGTGCTGATATTCAGTTGCTTAACCAGGCTGAAGTGGGTGGAGAGCCCGTAGCTGATATCCGCATACGCTATGCACCCCTGCATGGCATTAATATCCCAGAAGATCAGGTGCCTCTGGCCATTGATGAGTTTCCCGCGTTATTTGTGGCGGCAGCCTGTGCTGAAGGGCAGACAGTATTAACGGGTGCAGAAGAGTTGCGAGTAAAAGAAAGTGACCGAATTCAGGCAATGGCGTATGGGTTGCAAACATTGGGTGTGGATGTAGAACCAACACCTGACGGTATTGTTATTCAGGGTGGAGCTGTTCAGGGCAATATCTTTGGCGGCGGTACGGTAGACAGCGAAGATGATCACCGTATTGCCATGTCATTTGCCATTGCAGGTCTAAGAGCAAAAGACAGCATCGTGATAAAAAATTGTAATAATGTTGCTACATCATTCCCGGGTTTTGTAGCGCTGGCCAATCAGGCAGGGTTAAAAATTGTCGAGGAAAAACGATGAGTGAAAAACGCGTACCTATTGTCACTATTGATGGTCCAAGTGGCTCAGGGAAAGGGACCGTATGCCAGTTGATGGCAACCAAGCTTGGTTTTCACTACCTGGATAGTGGTGCGTTGTATCGTTTGTTGGCATTGGCGGCTAAGAGGCATGGTGTTGAGTTGGAGAATGTGCAATCTTTGGCAGTGCTTGCAGCGCATATGGATATTTCTTTTCATATGAATAAAGAGGGGTTGCAGCCGAAGGTTATGCTGGAGGGCGAGGATGTTTCTTCATTAATTCGCAGTGAAGAGGTTGGGTCAAATGCTTCAAAAGTAGCCGCTCTCCCTGAAGTTAGGTCAGCACTGTTACAGCGCCAAAGAGCTTTTGCTGTGGCGCCAGGTTTAATCGCAGATGGCCGAGATATGGGGACGGTGGTTTTTCCCGATGCTGATGCCAAAATTTTCCTTACAGCCAGCCCAGAAGAGCGGGCAGAAAGGCGCTATAAGCAGTTGATAGATAAAGGGGAAAGTGTTAGTCTTGCCGCCCTCGTCGAGCAGGTCAGAAAACGGGATGAGCGGGACATGAATCGCAAAGCATCTCCGTTGGTACCTGCAACCAATGCTGTCGTATTGGATAGCTCTGAAATGACTATCGATGAGGTGTTGAGCTCTGGGCTCGAAATTGTTGAAAAAAACGGCATACAACCCAGACAGTAAACATATAAAAAGTAGTAAAGGTTGGCTATTACGATATTTAACCAGATGTAATCGTATTAGCTTTTAACTCATAGCCCGCATAACTGGTGATGCGGTAAAGAGACTGTGGTCCGGCTCTCTTAATGCCACTAAAGCCCACATCTCGTATTCATAGGTATACCTCCATGAGCGAAAGCTTCGCAGAATTATTTGAAGAAAGTTTAAAAACCGTCGAAATGAACACTGGTGCCATTGTTACTGGTGTCATCATTGATATTGATAAAGATTGGGTGACTGTTCACGCTGGACTGAAGTCCGAGGGCGTTATTGCTAAAAGCCAGTTTTTTGATGAGAACGGAGAAGTCAGCCTTGAAATAGGTGACGAAGTACAGGTTGCTTTGGAAGCAGTAGAAGATGGCTTTGGTGCCACTCGCCTGTCTAGAGAAAAAGCCCGTCGTGCTGAATCCTGGTTCGAGCTCGAAGCTGCTCACACAGCTGACGAAGTGGTTAAAGGTGTTATCAGCGGTAAGGTTAAAGGCGGCTTTACAGTTGATGTAAATGGTCTGCGTGCCTTCTTGCCAGGTTCCTTGGTTGATGTTCGCCCAATCCGTGACACAGCCCACCTGGAAAACAAACCTCTCGAATTTAAAGTCATCAAGCTAGATCAGAAGCGCAACAATGTTGTGGTTTCACGTCGTGCTGTGATGGAACAAGTGAACACTGAAGAGCGTGATGAATTGTTGGCCAAGCTGGAAGAAGGTATTCAGCTGAAGGGTATCGTTAAGAATCTGACCGACTACGGTGCTTTCGTTGACCTCGGTGGTATCGATGGTCTATTGCACATCACCGATATGTCCTGGAAGCGTATCAAGCATCCAAGTGAAATCGTGAATGTTGGCGATGAAATCGATGTGAAAGTATTGAAATTTGACCGTGAGCGCAGCCGCGTTTCTCTAGGTATGAAGCAAATGGGTGAAGATCCATGGGCAGATATCTCTGGTCGTTATCCTGAAGGTGCACGTGTTAAGGCAACCGTTACCAGTCTCACTGATTACGGTTGTTTTGCCGAGTTGGAGGATGGTGTTGAAGGTCTGGTACACGTTTCTGAAATGGATTGGACTAACAAAAACATCCACCCATCCAAAGTTGATGGATAACATTATTGGAAAACAAAAAGTTAGTTCGTTTCATGTTAGT
>JALQUJ010000034.1 GCA_023263825.1 Porticoccus sp. | reverse complement strand
AAAAATTTAGATGATACAAAGAGATTAAATCGATTCTTCGTTTATGGATATAAAAAAAATAGCAAAAAACTCCCTTGATTTTGTAATCAAAAGACTGATGGAGTTATCCGGAATCGTAGTATCAATTGCTGGAATACTTGTGTTTCACAAACTACTGAAGCATCATAAAAAGATTGTAAGTCTATTTCAGAAATAGCAATACCTTTTCCATATCTTTCATTTGTTAAATAATCTAATAAACACCAAGCTGGATTAGTTTTAAATGCTGTACACCTGGTAAAGCCAGGCTTTTAAAATTCTTGGTCATATGAGTTACCCAGTGTGCTATAAAACGGCTTTGGGGTAGGAACCTAGCACCCTTAGTTCAGCAACTACTTGACTCACTTCTGCCAATACTTCTGCTACTTTTGGATCATCTTTGTGCCCTTTAAAATCCACAAAGAAAACGTAAGTCCATTTACCTGTTCGAGAAGGACGTGTTTCCACCCGGGTAAGGTCTATACCTTCACGATGAAATGGCTCTAAAAGATTATGCAATGCTCCGGGTTCATTTCGGGCAGCTACAATGATGGATGTTTTATCATCCCCACTAATTGCAATTTTCTCTCTTCCAATGATTAAAAACCGGGTGGAATTATCTGGCCTGTCTTCAATTTTTTCTGATAGTTTTTCCAGGCCATATAATTCTGCTGCCATATCACCGGCAATGGCGGCAGAATTCCATTCACCCTTAATACGTCTTGCCGCCTCAGCATTACTACTTACGGCAACCCGCTCTGCTTTAGGATAATGTGCATCCAACCATTTCCTACACTGAGCCAATGACTGCGCATGGGAATAAATACGTGAGATCGTATCTTTATGGGTACTAGGCCCAACTAATAGATGATGATGAATCCGCAATTCTACTTCACCACAGATTTTTAGTGATGAATCCAGAAAGGTATCTAGGGTGTGGTTAATGACACCTTCCGTAGAATTTTCTACGGGTACCACCCCATAATTGACCGCACCTGCATCCACCTCACGGAATACCTCATCAATGGCATTCAGAGGTTCTGTTACGGCGGAATGACCAAAATGTTTTAATGCTGCTTCCTGGGTGAATGTCCCTTCAGGGCCCAGGAATGCTACTTTAATAGGCTGTTCCAATGCCAGGCATGCAGACATAATTTCACGGAATAACCGGGCTATTTCTTCATTACCGAGTGGCCCCTGGTTTTTGCGCATGATATCACGTAACACCTGGGCTTCCCGTTCTGGACGAAAATAGTTGGTATCACCCGCCTTCTGCTTTACTTCTGCCACTTGCTGGGCAAAACCAGCACGCTCACTGATCAATGCAAGAATCTGACTATCAATCGCATCAATTTTCTCACGCAGTTGACTCAGTTTTTCTTTATTCGACATATTTTTTGGCCATACTTATTTATCCAAGTGCCTGCTTATTTAGGAGTTCACTTATTCTATACTCCTAGCCCGCTAATTCTTCGGGTTCTCCAGCTGACGCTTCACCATCTACCTGTTCCTGCTCTTCAATACGTGCCAGACCAACCATTGTCTCGCTGTCCTTCAAGCGAATGACTCGAACACCCTGAGTATTCCTACCTAATACAGAAATTTCTTCGCTACGGGTACGTACCATGGTGCCCTGATCAGAAATCAACATAATCTCATCACCGTCAAATAGCTGTACTGCACCAACCAATGGACCATTACGTTCACTAGCCTGCATAGCTATCATACCTTTACCACCACGTCCTTTTGTGGGGAACTCAGTTAGAGCTGTTCTTTTTCCATAGCCATTACTAGAAACGGTCAAAACACGACCATTCTCTTCCGGGATGACCATTGAAAGGACCTTGTGCCCTTCGGGCAACCGCATACCCCGAACACCTTTTGATACACGGCCCATGGCCCGAACATCAGACTCGGCAAACCGCACGGCTTTACCTTCACTACTAAACAGCATGACATCACAATTGCCATCGGTAATGGCACTGCCAACGAGATAATCACCATCCACCAGATCAACCGCACGCAACCCGACACTGCGTGGACGAGAATACTGTTCCAGTGACGTCTTCTTCACCGTACCATTGGCAGTCGCCATAATGACAAATCTATCTTCACTGTATTCATCCACAGGCAAAATACTGCTAATCCGCTCATCTTCATCAAGGGGCAATAAATTCACCATTGGTCGGCCACGAGAATTACGGCCAGCCACGGGGATTTGGTAAACCTTTAACCAATACACTTTACCCAAGTTTGTAAAACAGAGAATGGTACTGTGGGTACTGGCAATCAGCAGGTGTTCTACAAAGTCTTCATCTTTTACGGCTGTCGCTGATTTACCCATACCTCCACGACGCTGTGCCTGATAATCACTCAATGGCTGAGTTTTGGCATAGCCACCGTGGGAAATAGTCACAACGCGATCTTCTTCAGTAATCAAGTCTTCAATGGTCAAGTCATGCTGGGACTCAACAATTTCGGTACGACGCTCATCACCAAATTCTTCACTAACCGCCTCTAACTCTTCACGAATCAACTGCATCAATACATTAGCATCGCCAAGGATTGTCAGGTATTCACTGATTTCCTGTAATCTTTCCTGATATTCTGCCAATAGCTTGTCATGCTCCATCCCTGTAAGGCGGTGCAATCGCAATTCTAAAATAGCCTGAGCCTGAGCAGGTGACAGGTAGTAGCTACCATCACGCATACCATATTGGGGTTCCAGATCTTCTGGACGGCTATCTGCACCTGTACGCTCCAAGAATTGGTTCGCAGTATTTGCATCCCAACCCTTAGCCACCAAACGCTCTTTAGCGTCGGCAGGTGAAGGGGAGGATTTGACCAATTCAATCACTTCATCAATATTGGCAATAGCAACAGCCAAGCCCTCAAGAATATGCCCTCGCTCCCGCGCTTTGCGCAACAAGTATACCGTTCGACGCGTCACCACTTCACGACGGTGACGAACAAAGGCCTCAAGCATCTCTTTAAGGTTCAGGGTACGAGGCTGCCCATCAACCAAGGCAACGATATTGATACCAAAAACATTTTGTAGCTGGGTTTGGGCATAAAGGTTATTGAGAATAACCTCACCTACCTCGCCTCTCTTCAGCTCAACAACAACTCGCAGGCCATCCTTGTCAGACTCATCTCGCAGTTCTGAAATACCTTCAACTTTCTTTTCTTTGACCAACTCAGCAATACGCTCAATCAAGCGTGCTTTATTTAACTGATAAGGAAGCTCAGTGATAATGATAGTCTCGCGACCTGTCTTTTCATTCACTTCTACTTCAGCACGGGCTCGTACATAAATACGACCGCGGCCGGTACGATAGGCCTGAATAATCCCTGCCCGGCCATTGACAATGGCTGCCGTAGGAAAATCTGGGCCAGGGATATGCTCCATCAGCTCATCGATGGTAATATCATCATTATCAATGAGAGCCAAACAACCATTGACCACTTCTTTTAGGTTGTGAGGTGGAATATTAGTCGCCATGCCCACGGCAATACCAGACGAGCCATTAACCAGCAGATTAGGCACCCGGGTAGGCAATACTTCAGGAATTAGTTCGGTGCCATCGTAGTTTTCCACATAATCGACAGTTTCTTTATCCAGATCTGCCAACAAGGAATGGGAAATTTTGGCCATTCGGATTTCGGTATAGCGCATGGCTGCCGCAGAATCACCATCCACGGAACCAAAGTTACCTTGACCATCGACCAGCATGTAACGCAGTGAAAATGGCTGGGCCATACGAACAATCGTGTCATAAACCGCGGAATCACCATGGGGGTGATATTTACCAATCACATCACCAACCACACGTGCAGATTTTTTATAGGGCTTATTCCAGTCGTTATTCAGCACATTCATTGCAAATAATACGCGCCGGTGGACTGGTTTTAGCCCATCTCTTACATCTGGCAAGGCCCGGCCCACAATCACGCTCATAGCATAATCGAGGTAGGATTGCCGCAATTCATCTTCGATGTTTACAGGTAGGACTTCTTTCGCTAATTCACCCATGCTACCGCTGATTCCCCTTGCGCTAAGTGACGGCACCTTTCTTGCTTTTTAAACAAATCTATCTCGCTTTTTAGCTTATGTTTCTAAATGACTATGGTTACTTTTTTAAATAAAAAATGCCGTTCAAACAAGCGCGGAATCATACCATAAAAAGTACCACCTTCGCCCTTATATTCAGCTCTGTTTAATGATCTTTTTCGCAAGGGTATACTGCCTGTTTGAAACATGACTCAAGGAATGCCCCTGCAATGGCAGCAACGCTAGTAGATCTGCTTATTTCAGCTCGCTGGATTATCCCTATCATCCCAAAAGGTAAAGTCTATGAAGAGTGTACCGTGGTGATTGATCAGGGCAAAATTGTTGCCCTGTTACCCACAGCGGAAGCTCTGAGAAAGTACAATGGGAAGCAGCACACCAACCTCAAGCAACATACCCTATTACCCGGCTTAGTTAATACACATGGTCATGCAGCAATGACGCTATTACGCGGCTATGCTGATGATTTGCCACTCCATACCTGGCTCGAGAAACATATCTGGCCTGCTGAAGCACAATGGGTCAGTTCAGATTTTGTTCGCGATGGTACAGAACTCGCCATTGCAGAAATGCTTCGCAGCGGCACAACTTGCTTCTCTGATATGTATTTTTTTCCGCACACTGTAGCGGAAACAGTGAACCATGTAGGTATTCGCAGCCAAATAGCCTTTCCCGTGTTTGACTTTCCATCCGCCTGGGGCCGAGGACCAGAGGACTATATCCACAAAGGACTACAGCTCCATGACGACCAAAAGGATCGCGACCTTATACGCATCGCTTTTGGTCCCCATGCACCCTATTCACTTTCTACTGAACCCATGGAAAAGATAGCAGCCTACGCCGAAGAGCTGGATGCTTGCGTTCAAATTCATTTACATGAAACAAAACAAGAAATTGACGACCACCTCAGCACCCATGGACAAAGACCGATAGAACGGCTTGTGAGCATAGGCTTAATGTCACCACTGACACAATGTGTTCATATGACACAAATAAACGATCAAGATATAGCCACTCTGATTGATCACAACGCTAATGTAATTCATTGCCCCAACTCCAACCTCAAACTAGCCAGCGGATTCTCTCCTATCCACAAATTCATAGACAACGGTATAAATGTTGCCCTGGGAACAGATGGTGCGGCCAGCAACAACAGCCTTAATATGTTTAATGAAATGAATACAGCCTCGTTAGTAGCAAAAGCTGTGGCAGACAATGCTTGCACAATGAATGCTCATGAAACACTGGAAATGGCAACCATTAATGGGGCCAAAGCTATGGGTTGGGACGATCATATTGGAAGTATTGAAACGGGAAAATCTGCTGATCTTATCGCAATCAGTATAGGGACAATTGAGTCAGAACCCCTGTATAATCTGCCCTCCCAGTTGGTATACACACATACCGGCAGCCAAGTCAGTCATGCCTGGGTTAACGGAACAGCGCTTATGATAGACAGGCAATTACAGACTTTAAACGAGCACGAAATACTGACCAAAGCCCAACAATGGCAGAAACATCTGTCGGCATAAAGATATATTAGTGTCATTAAAATTAATCCGCTTCGAATTGAAAACTGCTCTTCAAATATAAACAGCGATTCAGTACTGGAACTTTATTCATGTCATCAGCCAATACATCTCTACCTAAACAGAATATTGATCGTTCTGAAATTGCTAAATTTGAAGCTTTAGCAAGTCGCTGGTGGGATAAAGAAAGTGAGTTTAAGCCTTTGCACGATATCAACCCCCTTCGTGCCAACTGGATTGACGAACACTCTCCCGTTGCCGGCAAAAAATTATTAGACGTTGGCTGTGGCGGAGGAATTCTTGCTGAATCTATGGCACAACGTGGTGCAGAAGTAACTGGTATCGACATGGGTGAGGCCCCACTTGCTGTGGCCCAACTTCACAGTTTGGAAACGGACATCAGTGTCGACTATCAACACTGCACTGCAGAAGAGATGGCCTTACAACACGCAGGCAAGTATGACATTGTTACGTGCTTGGAAATGCTAGAACATGTCCCCGATCCCCGCTCGGTAATTAATGCTTGTACAAACTTGGCAAAACCCGGTGGCCATATCTATTTTTCAACCATTAACCGTAACCCCAAAGCTTACCTTTTTGCTGTCATTGGTGCTGAATACCTCCTCAGACTACTACCCAAAGGCACCCATGATTACAGTAAATTTATTAAGCCTTCAGAACTGTGTAATTGGGTCAGAGATGCAGATCTAGAATTACAAGCAATGACGGGAATGACATATAACCCATTCACAAAACATTACCGCCTAAATGACAAAGACGTTGATGTGAATTATATGGTTTATGCTCAAAAGCCACTTTAAACAAACGTCGTTAATCTCAATAAGACAAACCATATTCGGCACAGATATGTTACCAAAGCCTTCGCCATATAAAGCTGTTCTATTTGATCTTGATGGGACACTTCTCGACACTGCCCCAGATTTTTTAACATCCACCAACTTGCTTCTCGAAAAAAGAGGCATGCCGTTAATTGGCGAAGAAAATATTCGTTGGCTTGTTAGCCATGGTTCTGTCGGAATCATCCGGAATGTCTTTGATATGGACGAAACACACCCAAATTTTGAACCGACCCGACAAGAATTGCTTACTTTTTACAAGGATAATTTAGCTGATAAAACACAACCTTTTGCAGGTATTGAAGCATTGCTTCTGGAGCTTGAACATCAACAGATTCCATGGGGCATTGTTACCAATAAACCTGAGTTTTATACCTTAGCAATATTGGAACAACTACCGCTATCACCTACTCCAGCAACAATAATCTGCCCTGATCACGTAACAAAAACAAAACCTGACCCTGAACCCATCACCCTGGCCTGCCTGGAACTTGGTGTTAAACCACAAGATACCGTGTACATTGGCGATCACCTCAGGGATATTCAAGCGGGGTTGAATGCTGGAACAACGACAATAGCTGCCGCTTACGGGTACATTGATGATATTGAAGACCCAATAAACTGGGGCGCTCACCATATAGTATCTTGTGCGACTCAACTTCAAAGCCTAATTTTCACAAGCTAATACAAGCACTTAAAATCTGAACATACAGTTACAAACTTATTTATAGAACAAGAGACAGACGGAACCGGAAAACATGAGCAATAACGACCAAGCCCATACCATTAAAAATTATAGTGCACCCAAAGAGTTACTCACAGGAAGAGTGATTGCCGTAACAGGTGCCGGAAGTGGTATTGGTGCAGTAGCAGCAAAAACATTTGCAGCGTATGGTGCCACGGTCATTTTAATTGGTCGTACAGTTCAAAAACTGGAGCAGGTCTACGATGCAATCGATGCTGCGGGTGGCGCTCAACCAGCTATCTACCCCATTTGCCTGGAAGGTGCTTCAGAAAAGGATTACGAAGATATGCACGACCGCCTAGAGGAAACCTTTGGGCAGCTCGACGGGTTACTACATAACGCCGGGGAACTAGGGCAACGCACACCCATCGCCAACTATAAACTAAGTACCTGGCAAAAAGTGATGCAAGTAAATGTGACTGCTGAATTTATGATGACCCAGGCGCTATTGCCTTTGCTGGAAAAGTCTGACAATGCTTCTTTAATCTTTACCACATCTGGCGTCGGCAGGATTGGTAAACCCTTTTGGGGAGCCTATGCAGTATCAAAGTTTGCTACAGAAGGGCTTGCTCAAATCTTAGCTCATGAGCTCGATGAAACCAGCAATATTAGAGTCAACTGTATTAATCCAGGCCCTACCAGAACTCAAATGAGAACTACTGCTTATCCGGCAGAAAACCCAGCATCAGTTAAAACACCCGAAGAAATTATGCCCATCTACTTATATCTTATGGGTGACGATAGCAAAGGAGTCAACGGGCAATCGTTAGATGCACAATAAATCAGACACACAAGAAAAAAGCCCACATAAAATGCGGGCTTTCTTTAGTATTTATAACCGTAAATTTTTCAATGAGTTATTCTAAAACAATTTTCTAACGGTCATCACCGTTATTTAGAACCACCCGACCTCAACCTTTTTAACTGACGATCACAGCGTTTTTTGTCATCAATAGATAAGTTTTTCTTCTTCTTTGGCACAGACATTTTTACACTGGCCAATAGATCATTCAGAGGCTTCTCATCCAACTCCACCCATTGACCTCGACGAGCATAGGAAGGAAGAAATATCGGACCAAATCGTACCCGCTTTAAGCGGTTTACCTCAACGTTCTGAGACTCCCATAGACGCCTAACCTCTCGGTTACGACCTTCCATCAATGCAACGGTATACCACCCGTTGGTTCCAACTCTCTCTCCCGGCACAATATCACTAAACCGCGCAAGACCATCCTCAAGCAATATACCGTCACGTAAACGCTGCAACATATCATCATCTACAGCACCGTGAACACGCACAAGATATTCTCGATCAATTTCAGAAGATGGATGCATCAGCTTGTTGGCTAAATCACCATTATTAGTAAACATCAATAACCCTGACGTATTAATATCCAAACGGCCAACAGCAATCCAGCGCCCTCCTTTTAAGTTAGGCAAGCTGTCAAATACTGTCTTTCTACCTTCAGGGTCAGACCGCGTGCAGACTTCACCCTCGGGCTTGTTGTATAGCAAGACTCTTATACGCTGCTCAGATGCAGCAAGTCGAACAGGTTTTCCATCAACAAAAACCGTATCATCTGCTGAAGCTCTATCCCCGAGTTTTGCTACTTTTCCATTGACACTAACACGCCCATCACTGATCCAGCGTTCAAGCTCTCTACGTGAACCATAACCAGCTGCAGCTAATATTTTTTGTAATTTTTCAGACATCAAGTTTTTAAGCCTCAGGGTATTCTTCACTGGAAGAATTCGTAACTTCTAATTCAGGCTCACCTACAGAGTCACCCTCTTCAATATCACTCTGCACTTCTTCACCGTCTGTATCTGCCACCAACTGTTGAGCAACATCTAGCGCCAATTCTGGATTAATTTCTTCAATATCTTTTATCTCATTTAAGGCTGGAAGTTGCTCCAAGCTTTTCAGGCTAAAGTAGTCCAAAAATTGTTTTGTCGTGGCATAAAGTGCTGGTCGACCCGGTACATCTCGATGACCCACAACTCTTACCCATTCACGCTCTAACAATGATTTAATAATTTCAGAACTGACCGATACACCTCGAATTTCTTCAATATCACCTCGAGTAATAGGTTGTCGGTAAGCAATCAAAGCCAAGGTCTCCAATAATGCACGGGAATATTTTTTAGGCTTTTCATCCCAAAGTTTATTCACCCATTGGGACAGCTCTTGCCTCACCTGAAAGCGATAACCACTACCCGTCCGCTTTAACTCAAACCCCCTACCTGCACAATCTTCAGCAATATCTTCTAGTACGGCCTTAATTTGGTCTCGAGCAGGCCTACTTTCTTCCGTGCTATCACCTTCAGCATGACTTGCTTTAACAACTTGGCCTTTGGCCAGTGTTCGTCCTAACAAATCTTCATCAAACAGCTTTTCTAACTGGTTAAGGTCTAACGAACGCCCTGCTGCCAGCAAAGCACCCTCGATAATCATTTTTAGCTGATCATTTTCCATACTTAATACCTGCTGATGAAAAACTTAAGACTGCGCTTTAACGTGAATAGGGCCATAGGGCTCACTTTGAACAATCTCCACTAACGATTCTTTGATTAATTCCATGATGGCTAAGAAGGTAACCACAACACCAATTTTACCCTCGCTCAGCCTGAACAAACTCACAAAAGGTACAAACTGCTTACCCGAAAGAGTGCTCAATACCTGGGACATACGCTCGCGGGTAGAAAGGCGCTCTAGTTCCACCTTGTGGCTTTCAAACATCTCAGCCCTATGCAGTACATCTGACAGGGCTAGCAACACCTCTTGCATGGTGACATCTGGTTGTGGCCTTTCCTTGTCACGGTCAGGCTCTTTAGCTGATGCAACAAAAACATCTCGCCCCAAGCGTGGCAACTCATCAATATCTTCTGCAGCCTTTTTAAAGCGTTCGTATTCCTGTACTCGACGAATTAACTCTGCACGAGGATCATCTTCATCCTCCTCTAAGGCCTGCCTGGGCAACAACATTCTGGATTTAATTTCCGCCAGCATTGCTGCCATTAACAAATATTCTGCTGCCAACTCAAATTGCATCGCTTTCATCATATCGATATAACCCATATATTGGTGGGTTATTTCTGCGACATTAATCTCCAAAATATCGAGGTTTTGCCGCTTAATCATATAGAGCAATAAGTCTAAAGGCCCTTCAAAAGCTTCGAGAAATACTTCAAGTGCTTCAGGCGGTATATAGAGATCTTTTGGTAATTCGGTGACTTCTTTACCCATCACCACTGCAAAGGGCATTTCTTCCTGCATAGGATGAATTGGATTGCTTTGATCACTTACACTCTGAGACATAGGGTTGACCTCGTTATCAACCCCAGCATCCGCCACTAGCGGAGGGTCTATAGTTAATAGAGTAGAGCTATTTTGGGACAAATCAGTCATACCCTTTGAAGTAACAACAACTTACACAGAAACAAAATTGCTAAGCGGACATTATACTGTGATTAACTCATACAACCAGCAACGTCCGTTTAAGCCATAAAATCTTCAAACTCACCCATGCCCTGCCGAATAATGACAGGAGACTCCCCACTAAGATCGATAACGGTGGTAGGCTCAAGCCCACAATACCCACCTTCGACAATAAGGTCGACATGGTGCTCTAACATATCACGGATATCATAAGGATCCGTAAGGGGGTACTCATCCCCAGGCATAATCAAGGTCACGCTCATAATCGGCTCGCCCAAATCCTCCAAGAGGGCTAAAGCAATTGGGTTTTCCGGTACTCTAAGACCAATAGTTTTTCGTTTTGGGTGCATCAACCGACGTGGCACTTCAGATGTAGCCTCAAGGATAAACGTATAGGGCCCAGGCGTATGCGCTTTAAGCGATCGATACAGTTGGTTATCAACCTTTGCATAAACGGCAAGCTCGGAAAGATCACGGCACATTAAAGTAAAATTGTGGTTTTTATCCAGCTGCCTTATTTGGCGAATTTTATCCAATGCCTTCTTATCACCAACATGGCAGCCAAGTGCATAGGCTGAATCGGTAGGGTAGACAATAATTCCACCCTTTTTAACAATTTCAGAAGCTTGACGCACCAAACGATGCTGGGGGTTGTCAGGGTGAATGGAGAAAAACTGGCTCATAGTGATCTTTCGCTGATATCAAACGGCAATTATCACATATAAGTTTTTAAGAAAAAGGAAAAACTTAATATACTACCTA
>JALQUJ010000209.1 GCA_023263825.1 Porticoccus sp. | reverse complement strand
AGAAGCAGTAGAAGCAACTGAAGCTGAAAAAGTTAAGAGCAAATTTGACACAGAGAAATTTGCAGAAGGCGCGAGTGATGACGTTTCTACAGCTCCTGCCCCAGCATTTAAAATCTCTGAAAACCTGAAGCCTGGCGAATACATTAATTCGCAGGGTGAAGTGGTTAAAAACAGAGATGTGGAAACAGCTAAAGAAAATCCTTTGCTGAACACAGTACCTGAAGGTATCGAGCCAGGCAGTGTAGAGCACACTATGTGGCTGCTTGAGCAAGAAGAATAATCTATACGATATTCTAAACCTTGAGAAATAATTCATCCCAGTGAGCTGATGCCACTGGGATGAATGCTTTTTAGGGGGTTATTTTTTATTCCCTTTTTTCTTCTTAATCTGTTTTTTCCCTGTTTGTCTCTGGGCAGAGCACTAAATTGCCCCCTCTTTCAATAGCATATCTGATACCTTAATACCGGCTTTCCATTACGTCTAACAATTCTCACAATGTCTTTGAGTTGTATTAATTTAGGGGTTGTAATTTAGTCTCTAGTTTTCTGTATTTGTAGTGGATAATGGCTGAGCCTTTAAACAAACAACGCTATGGTTTACTACCCATGATTTATGACATTGGTTGGGGAAACTTGATATAAATTAATGTAGTCGATATAAGATCAGGGAAAAGTAAATTGATCAAGGAGAACAAGGTAGGGATCAAGGAAAACAAGGAAGGAATCAAGGAAAAGAGAAAGGGTGAAAAATCTATACCGAATGATCTTCAAAACTATGTAAACGAAGCGGTAGAGTGCCCTGCTTAATAAATTCTGGAATTTGGCTGGAGCCTCCAATTTATCCGTCGCCTATTATTTCAAGAACCTATTGTGGTTGCAGCGAATGCGAAAGATGATGCTTTTGGAATGTTAGAGGTCGATGGTCATTTTTAATACTGAGCCAGATATCGTACTAAGAGAATGGTATTCGTACCCTAAGTTTTTTAATTATCACTCATAGGGCTTGATTTGCGTTTTTCGCGGCCATGATAAAAAACAGGTAATGGTTTAGGTTTCTGGTAGATCCAGTTGGGGTGAACATTGATTAGATTTCTTGGGAACATGCTTTGGTTTTTATTGGGCGGGGTCCTAATGGGATTAGCTTGGTGGTTGGTGGGGCTTATTGCTTTTATCACCATCATCGGCATTCCTTGGGGCAAAGCCTGTTTTGTTATGGGGCAATTTTCGTTTTTCCCTTTTGGTAAAGAAGCTGTTAGCCGAGATATATTGAATCAGTCGGGGGATATAGGAACAGGAACCCTTGGTTTAATCGGTAATATTATCTGGTTTGTCTTTGCCGGATTTTGGTTGGCAATTGGTCATATCATCTCGGCACTCGCTTGTATTATTATTATTATTGGTATTCCTTTCGGCTTCCAGCACTTAAAACTTGCTGGGATAGCCATTGCGCCTATTGGTAAAACGGTAGTGACCAATTCATAAGAGTCGCTGCTTCATAAGAACAGTTGTGCCATAAATAAATTTTTATTTTAGGAATAACCTTGGATAACGCTGCTTTTTCAGCCCTCAGTTTACATAAAGACCTTCTTAAAAATCTTGAATCGTTGGGTTATCAAAAGATGACTCCGATTCAGGCTCAAAGTTTGCCTAATATCCTGAATAATAAAGATGTGATTGCTCAGGCAAAAACTGGTTCTGGTAAAACGGCAGCCTTTGCCTTGGGGCTTTTAAATAAGCTCAACGTTAAACAGTTTCGTGTGCAATCGTTAATATTATGCCCCACCCGGGAGTTGGCAGATCAGGTGGCGAAGGAGGTTCGCAGGCTAGCCAGAGCGACTCACAATATTAAAGTACTTACCTTGTGTGGTGGTATGCCATTTGGCCCACAGATAGGTTCCTTGGAGCATGGAGCTCACATTATTGTTGGGACACCGGGCAGAGTTGAAGAGCATTTGCGCAAGGGCACCTTGAGGCTTGGTAATTTAACAACTCTGGTATTGGATGAAGCCGACCGTATGCTTGATATGGGATTTCAACCATCTCTTGATGCGATTGTTGAACAGTTGCCTCGCAATCGCCAAACCTTATTATTCAGTGCAACTTATCCTGATCAGATACAGTCTATTTCAAGACGAATAATGACTGATCCAGTGATGGTGGCGGTAGAATCTATCCATGATAAAAGCACTATCCAACAGCATTTTTATAAGGTCAATAGTGATAAGGAGCGTATGACTGCTTTACAATTGTTGCTTCAGAAATATCAACCAGAATCTTCGGTCGTGTTTTGTAATACTAGACGTGAAACTCAGGAAGTGGCTGATGAACTAGTCGATTTTGGCTTCAGCGCCCTGGCATTACATGGAGATCTTGAACAACGGCAGCGGGATCAAACCCTGGTTCGGTTTGCCAATAAAAGCACTTCAGTTTTAGTGGCAACCGATGTGGCGGCTCGTGGTTTGGATATCGAGGCCTTGGATGCTGTGATAAATTTCCAGATTGCCCGTGATGCAGAAGTGCATATCCATCGTATTGGTCGAACTGGGCGCGCTGGCAGTAAAGGTGTTGCCTGCTCGCTTTACACGGATAAGGAAGCCTATAAAGTTGCTTTGTTGGAAGATTACCTGGATCAATTGATAGTAGGTGAACCGTTACCCTCGATGCAATTATTAGAGAAGCGAACCTTCAGCCCTTCTATGGAAACCCTTCAAATAGATGGCGGTAAAAAACAAAAGGTACGCCCTGGGGATATTTTGGGTGCCTTAACGAGTAAAACTGCAATTGGTAAGGAAGGTGGTGCAGATACTATTACTGGCTCCGATGTTGGAAAAATTAATATTTTTGATCGCTGCGCCTATGTTGCTGTAAAAAGTGATGTGTCTAAACGGGCACTAAAAAAGCTGGGGCAGGGTAAATTAAAAGGGCGTAACTTTCGTGCCCGGCTTATTAGCAGTTAGAAGCTAACTGAGTGCTGCTAACTGCCTTTCTCGTTCTTTTGTTGGATCTGCCACAGGAATAGCTGAAAGCAGCTTTTCAGTATAGTCATGCTCTGGGTTGGCAAATAAAGTTTCAGTATTCCCCACTTCCAAAAGCTTCCCGTGGTGCATGACAGCCACTCTGTCAGCGATATAGCGAACGACAGAAAGATCATGTGAGATAAATAACATGGTTAGGTTGTGCTTTTCTACCAAAGTTAAAATCAAGTCGAGTATTTGAGCTTGTATGGTGACATCCAATGCGGAAACAGGCTCATCTGCAATGACTAGCTCGGGTTTAGTTGCGATGGCCCGACCGATAGCAATACGCTGACGTTGCCCACCAGAGAACTCGTGGGGGTATTTTCGAATAGCCGAGCGGGCCAGTCCCACCTCATCCATTAACGTTAAAACCTGCTCTATTACATTTCTGCGTGTTACAAGGCCATGATAGAGCAGAGGTTCTCCCAGTGTGTCGAATACGCTCATACGTGGGTTGAGGGAGGCGTAAGGGTCCTGAAATATCATTTGCATGCGTCTGCGCATGCTTTTCATCTGATGCTTGGACAGTTGTGTCAGATTGGTGTTATCAAATAGTACAGAACCATTAGTGGTTGGCACTAATTGAAGAATTGAGCGACCTAAAGTGGATTTCCCTGAGCCTGATTCCCCAACAAGCCCAAGAATTTCTCCCCGTTTTATGTTCAGGGATACATCTTCAACCGCTTTGATGGTTTTTTTGCCACCCTTGAACCAGCCGCCGCTGTGGTCTTGAAAATAGGTCTTTAATTCCCTGACTTCTAATAAAGTGTCATTTTTTTGCGAATCGTTTGTACTGGTTGCAAGCCCGGGTTTTGCACCCTCAGGAATAGAGGCCAGCAATTTCTTAGTGTATTCATGTTGGGTGCGATGAAATATATCTTCTACAGACCCCTGTTCTACAATACAGCCATCTTTCATTACGGCAACTTTATCGGCGACGCCAGCAACAACGGCAAGGTCATGGCTGATAAAAATCACGGCGATATTGCGCTGTTGCTGCAATTGTTTCACCAGTCTTAAAATTTGTGCTTGAGTTGTGACGTCCAGAGCAGTGGTGGGTTCATCACAGATCAGCAGCTTAGGCTCAGTAATTAATGCCATAGCAATCATCACCCGCTGTCTCATACCACCTGAAAATTCATGGGGGTAGCTGTGTATTCTTTTTTCCGGTTCTACAATACCGACTTCGCCTAAGATCTCTATGGCTCGTTCAATGGCTTTCTGTCGAGAAATGTCGTGGTGGTAAATTAGAGGTTCGATTAATTGCTCGCCTACAGTTAAATAGGGGTTGAGGCTGGTCATCGGGTCCTGGAAGATGATGGCAACATCGTTACCACGAATTTTTTGTAAATCCTTTTCGCTGGTTTGGAGAAGATCTTTTTTTTGCTGGTGGCAGTCTTCAAAGAGGGCTGTGCCTGATTCTATTTTCCCCGGAGGTTGGGGAATTAGGTTTAGCAGACTGTAGCAAGCAACAGATTTACCAGAGCCAGACTCACCTACAATGGCCAGGGTTTCTCCGTTATCAACGCTGAAGTTAATACCATCAACCGCTTTCACTACGCCATCTCGGGTGTGAAAGTGTGTCGTTAAATTTTCAACTTCAAGTAGTGGCATAACTATTATAATTCAATTAGTTAGTGTTTATAGTTAATAAAAAAGTTTAATCTTTTGAAGACCTGACATCCAGTGCATCACGTAGCCCATCACCTAAAAAATTAAGCGCAAACAACGTAATGGACAGGGCTAAACCAGGGAAGATCAATAACCAGGGATATTCCTCCATAGTTTCCACACCGTAGGAAATTAATAACCCCCAGGAGCTTTGGGGTGGCTGAATACCCAACCCCAAAAAGCTTAAAAAAGCTTCAAGCAGCATCACGCTGGGAATAGTCAATGTGGTGTAGACAATCACTGGCCCCAGTGTATTGGGAATCAGGTGGCGGTGAATAATGGTCCAACGTGATAGCCCCAGAGAAACCGCAGCTTCAATAAACTCCTGACGGCGCAGTGACAGCACCTGGCCACGCACAATCCGAGCCATCGTCAGCCATTCTACGGCACCAATAGCCAGAAACAGTAATAGGATATTGCGGCCGAAAATAACCATCAGAAGGATGATAAAAATCATAAAAGGCAGGGCATAGAGAATATCCACCAGCCGCATCATCACCGCATCGACCCGACCACCGGTATACCCGGCAATGGTACCCCAGAGTACGCCGATTATCAGCGCTACACCGGTGGCAATAAAACCTACCATAAGGGACACGCGGCTGCCGTACATAATACGGGTGAGCATATCCCGGCCAAAGATATCAGTGCCTAACCAGTGTGCAGCAGAGGGTGGTGATGCGCCAAGTACTAAGTCTTGCTCCTCATAGCCGTAGGGTGCAATAAAGGGCGTTAGCAGGGCGATAACACAGAGAAAAACGATGACACCAAGGCCAAATAACGCCAGTTTGTTTTTGCGCAATCGGATCCAGGCATCCTGCCAAAGGGAAGTGCCTTTTTCTGCTTGTTGGAAGCTGTTATCCAGAGTCATAGGTTCTGACATTAGGAGCCACCTTGAACTTGATGTCGCAGTTTGGGGTTAATCCAAACGGCGATAATGTCGGACAGCAGATTAAACAGAATAATCAATGTGGCGAAAAAGACTGTGGTGCCCAATATCATGGTGTAGTCGCGGTTAAAGGCGGCCTGAACATAAAAACGCCCTAGTCCTGGTATTTGGAAAATAGTTTCGACGACAAAGGAACCGCTTAAAAGCCCGGCAAAGGCTGGGCCGAGAAAAGCTACCACAGGGATTAAACCACCGCGCAAACCATGTTTTAGTACGACTACCCATTCGGGTAAACCTTTGGCTCTGGCAGTGCGGATATAGTCCTGGGACATTACCTCCAACATACCCCCGCGACTTAAACGAGCCAGAAAGGCGGCATAGCCGGTTCCCAAGGTTATCGCCGGCAACAGCTTATCGCCGGGTAAGTCCCCCCAGCCGGATACGGGTAACCATTCAAGCCATATTCCAAAAACTAGCACCAATAATGGCCCCATCAAAAAAGAGGGCATACAGATACCGATCATAGCCGCGGACATGGGCACATAATCTTGTGGTGTGTTGGGTTTAAGGGCAGCAAAAACACCGGCACTGACACCAATAATAATGGCCACCAGCATGGCATAAAGGGCTAACTCTGCGGTAATCGGCAAGCCGCCATAGATTAATTCGTCGACGGTGCGTCCGGGGTACCTAAAAGATGGGCCAAAATTGCCCTGTACGAGATCTCCAAGGTAGCTAATGTATTGCTGCCATACGGGTTGATCAAGTTTGTACTGGGCTTCCAATGCTTTGATGACTTCTGGCGGTACCGCTTTCTCGGCACTAAATGGTCCGCCGGGGGCAGCGCGAACCAAAAAGAACGTGGCTGTAATGACCACCAGTAATACCGGTATAGCTTGTAGCAGTCTGCTGAGGATAAACCGAAACATTAGTTGAGTTTTACCTCGCTCATGTTGCTATCAAGTGACAAATTTTTATAGAGGTTGTAATTCAATATGTTCGGCTGCAAGCCTTTGAGGCTGGGGTGAACCAGACTTTTACTGTTGTAGATATAAATCGGAATAATCGGCATATCCTCCAGTAAAATAGCTTCGGCTTCTGCCATCAGTTGATAGCGTAGCTTTCTATCCGCTGTTTGAGGTGCGAGTTTTAGAATGAGTTCATCATATCTGGGGTTTGACCAGCCGGTACGGTTGTTACCTCCGTCTTTCACCCACATATCGAGAAAGGTATTCGGGTCCACATAATCACCAATCCAACCGGCACGGGCAATACTGTAATCACCATTATTAACCGAGTCGAGATAGACCTTCCAATCCTGATTATTCAGCACAATATTAACCCCCAGGTACTGATTCCACATTTGCTGAATAGCAACGGCTATTTTTCGGTGGCCTTCTGAGGTGTTGTACAGCAACTCAGTGACGGGAAAACCTTCGCCATTTGGGTAACCCGCATCAGCTAACAATTGCTTGGCTTTATCCGGATTGAATTCAAACGCAGGTTTAGCGGAGTAGCCCAGGGTATCAGGTGGTGTGAAGGTATAGGCGGGAACTTCGCCGCCCTTGGTTACCTGCTCAGTAATTTGTTTGCTATCAATGGCCATTGCCAATGCTTGTCGAACCCGCTTGTCTGTTAAGTGAGGCAGCGTGGTATTCAGACGGTAAAAATAATTGCCCAGGTAAGGATGGGTATGAAGCAGTTGGTGTTTGTCTTTTTTGTAGGTGGCTACTTTATCGATTGGAATACTGCCGGTGTGATGCAGTTGTCCTGACCGGAACATCCGCTCTTCCGTGGTGACATTCTCAACAGGGTGAAAACGAATACCATTGAGTTTTACCTTGTCTGCATCCCAGTAATTAGGGTTTTTTACCACATCCACTCGTTTAAACAGTTTCCATTCCTTTAATGTAAAAGGGCCATTGCCGACAAAATTGCCAGGGCGAGTCCATAAACTACCGCGTTCATCGGCTTTGCCGAATTTTTCAATGGTTGGGCGGTGTACTGGGAACATACTATAGTGATCCAGTAGTTGCAGAAAGTAGGGCGTGGCATTGTTCAGTTCCACTTTTAAGGTGTGATCATCGACGACCTTAACACCTACTTTTGAGAAATCATCGATTTCCCCTTTGGCATAGGCCTCAGCGTTTTTTATTGGGAACAGCATATAGGCATACTGGTTGCCCAGAGACGGTTGTAATGCCCGCCACCACGACCAGGCGAAATCCTGTGCGGTCACTGGATCACCGTTTGACCAGGTGGCATTGTTACGCAAATTAAAGGTATAGGTTTTACCGTCATCACTGATATCCCATGTTTTTGCCACCGCCGGTATAGCTTCCAGAGTAGCAGGATCTTTAGCAACCAGACCTTCAAGTAACGCAGCGAGAATATGGTGCTCTGGAATGCCGGTGACAATATGGGGGTCGAGTTCCTGGGGGTCAGTACCATTACCCCAGTGGAGAACTCCATCGCGGTTGCCTGTGGTCACATTGTTTTCACCACTGCTACAGCCGACGAGTGATAGGAATGCTAACCATGTAAACAATAGGACAGTAGCGCTTAAATTATTATTTTTCTGCATGGGCGTTTTTTATAGTTAAGGCCTGTTGTTATAGATAGATATAGATACCTCTACCGGCTCTAAGTTTCTATTAATAAAATAAATATGAATGACATAAAAGAACCCTATGTTAGGGAAGGTAGCAGCCAAGTACCAGTGTGGATTGCGTTCTATTTGTGATAGTGCTTGATTGAGGTTGAAATAGCGCTTGATTACTGTTGAAAAGGATGGGCGAACCCACGATAATGCGCAGCGTTTGACTAGACAGTCAGTTTAGTAAAACGATTCTTTATGGCGACCCCTGTTGGTCCCTTCGCAATGTTCGACTGCGAACCCCGCCAGGCCCGGAAGGGAGCAACGGTAGTAGTTATATCATGTGCCGAGGTGCGGCTGACAGGGGAAGCCACCAGATTTTAGCCCCCTAAAATTAACTTTCCCCTGTAGACAAAGTGCTCAACCATTGGGTTTTGGTTGTAACTCCATAGTATGGTCTCGAATTAATAAACGATATTTTTTCATTGAAGATGATGAAAACCTTTTAGTTCAAGATATTTGATTTTATCTTCATAAAAAAGGCTGCTATTTAAGCTGTCCGTTCAATATACTTTAGTCCCTAATTTTCTATAACCTCCTCAGTTGCTTAGCTATCTCGAAAGCACTTTTTACAGCCATTTTCAAGCTCTAAGTACTTTTAAATATTCCCTTAGTGCGGCACGAAAGGTTGGAAACATTCCAAGCATTTTTTGATGTTGATAATCGGGAACACCTGGGCAGAATGTATTGAGATTGTGAATGATATGTTTGCCAGAAGGTCTTCTTGTCCTGTTGTAAATTAACTAAAAACTTTTTATCGTTTCTAATGCCCCTATTGCCATATGGGTTGCTGTGTTATATGACATTTTTAGCAACACCATAATTTGGCATTACCAAATCCTAAATATGAATTTTGAAGATGGCAAGTTATACCTTTTTTGGCTTTTTAAAGAGGTATACCCTTATATTTTATAGGGTTGCCAGTATGAAATGCCTTGACTTAAAAAGCCAGATTGACTCCTCATTCTGGCTTTCTTCGGGGTTTGTTTATTGAGCTACCCGGCTATTAATCCATCGATTCTTGTTTATACTCCCGCCATTTTTCACCCATTTTTTTCGGGCATCTTTTGCTTCTTTCTTCGTTACAAGCCCGTCGCCATCTTTGTCCATTTTGGCGAAATGGGCTCTCTGTCGTTCCAGCATTTTCTGAAGGCCAGCTTCGTGCTCACGAGCAGAAATAGCACCATCGTTATCGGTATCCATCTTTTTAAACATCATTTTCCCAAAAGGGTGCTTGCCGTGGTGTTTGCCATCACGTGGACCGCCATGTTCTGCCCAAACAACAGTGGCAATACCGAGTGTGGTTACAGTTAAAAGGGTGAGAGTGGTAATAACTTTTTTCATGTAAGATCCTTTTTAAATATCTGTTGATTAATAGTCGTATGTAAGCCTTTAAACGTGTTGGCTTAAAATTGGTTGACGATATATAAAAAAAGAGCGCTTTTTTAGCGCTCTTTGTAAAAAAATGTGTACGTAGTTTTTTTTTATCTTTGTTTATCTAAAATTGTTTCCACTTCATCCATTAGTCTATTCATGCGTTTAATTATGGCTTCATAAACTTCAGGTGAGGCCATATCAACACCAGCATCTAATAAAATTTGGTAGGGGTAATCTGAACCACCGGCTCTTAATATATTAAGAAAGTTTTCTTGGGCTGGTTCGCCTTCACTAAGGATTTTATCTGTAAGGAAGTAGGCGGCGGAAATAGAAGTGGCGTATTGATATACATAGAAGTTACGGTAGAAATGAGGGATGTAGGCCCATTCAACGGTATATAACTCATCTATATTCATAATCCCTTTATCGTGGCCGTAATAGCGTTTCAGGATGTCGCTGTACATGCTGTTCAGCTTGTCTCCAGATAAAGCGCCACCATTTTCAACTTGCTCATGTATGGCCAGTTCAAATTCAGCAAATTGGGTTTGGCGGAAAAATGTGCCACGAATTTGTGAGAGTTCTTTAAACAGGTAATAGAGTCGCTCCTGGTCGTTTTTTGCATTTTTTCTTAAGTAATCAAAGAGCAATACTTCATTGGCAGTAGAGGCAATTTCAGCAATAAACGTGGCGTAATCTGCTTTACTGAAAGGTTGATGTTCATTGGACATTAGAGAGTGCATGGCATGCCCCCATTCGTGAGCATAGGTACTAACGGATTCCAATGTGTTATCAAAATTTAACAGTACATAGGGATGAGTATCATAGGCTGCACCCATAACATAGGCGCCACTTCGTTTGCCCGGGCTGGGGTATACGTGCATCCAGTTTTTATTAACGGCTTCCGTAAAGGTATCGATATATTCTTTACCCAATGGCTGCAGGGCTTTAATGGTAAGTTCTTTGGTTTCTTCCAATGTATAGGATTTATCGAGGGAAATTACCGAGGGGTAAATATCGAAGTATTCCGTTTCGTCAATTTTAAGCATACGCTGCCTGAGGCTGATTAAACGGTGCAGGCTATCGATTTTATCGTTAACAGTGTTTACCAGTGCCCGGTAGACCTCTTCGGGGATGTTGTCATTGTCCAATGCTCGCTGAAGGGATGAATCAAAGCCTCGGAGTTTTGCGACTAATACGTCGGCTTTGACTTGACCTTCAAGGGTAATGGCCAGGGTTTGTCGGTAATTTTGGAAAACTTCCCAAAAGGTTTTGAAAACCTTGCGACGGTCTTCCCTGGATTCTGATGTCCGTGATTTACCGTACCCTGATGCATCAAGACGAACGGTTTCGCCGTTAGATAAGGTGATTTCAGGCCAGGGCATTTCTGCATTGGTAAGCACTTCATAGACATTAGAGGCTGTGCTCAGGGCATCATAGGAAGCAGCAATGATGCGCTCTTCCTTGGGACTGAGAATATGTTTTGCCTGGCGCCGGGTATTGAGGATAGAAAAGTCGTAATCTTTTAACGCATTAGAATTCTTTAGGAAGCGATTAAGCTTTTTTTCATCAATTGCGACCAATTCGGGGTCAACATAACTTGTGGCCTCACCAAGTTGTGTTAATAAGGTTTGAGCGACTGATGCACGTTCACGATTTTCTGAATTACCCAAGTCTGTATCTTTTGCCAAAAAAGAGTAAACATACAAATGTAGTAAGTCTTTATAGGTGTTATTGATAAGGGTCATGCATTCGGCAAGTTTATCAGCACTGCTACCTAGTTTTCCTTTGCATTGGTCTAGTGTGTTTATTCGTGCTGCTATTTCTTCCCGAGCTGAATTCCAGCTTGCTATATCCGGATATAAATCACCTAAATCCCATACTGTCGAAGTTTTATTCTCAGCATTTTTTTGTGTATCCGGTTGTACTTCTTGTGCGGCTAACTGCTGTGCTAAAAACACAAGTGTTATGGATAGAGTATAAATTAGGGTATTTTTTCGCTTCATTTTTATTAATCCGGAATAATTTTATCTATAGTACAGAGTAGTGAACCATCTATTAGTTTCGTTGAAACCTTGTCTCCAGGCGTTTTATCACTTACTGAACGTACTACATGTTGATTTTCATCCAAAACAATAGCGTAGCCTCTCTGCAAGGTATTGAGAGGGCTTACAGTGTTTAATAATTGAACTGAGTTTTTCCATCGCTGTTGTTTTTGGTTCATTAAATTTTTCATTCCACCCACTAATCGTTGATCGAGTGTTTTTACCTGTAGCTTCAAATGGTCTAACTGTTGGTTAGGGTGGTTTTGGTTGATTTTACTTTCCAGTGAATCTATACGGTGGCTCTGTTCATTTAGTTTGGCAAGCACAGCCTGTTTTAAACGTAATTCCAAACTTTTTAGCTGGGTTTGTTGATATGTTAGTTTTTCACCGGGGTGTCGCAATCGTCGGTTGAGATAATCAACATGCTGATTGCTGGTATTAATTCGCTGTAAAATAGTATCGTTTAATAGCTGCTCGTACCCTTCAAAATTTGCCAGAAGTTGCTGGCCGTCAGGGCTCAATATTTCAGCTGCCGCAGAGGGTGTAGCTGCACGATAGTCTGCTACAAAGTCAGCAATGGTGAAGTCAGTTTCATGACCGACAGCACTGACTATGGGGATATCACTGTCATAGATAGCTCTGGCCAACAGTTCTTCATTGAATGCCCAAAGATCTTCTATAGAACCGCCGCCACGGCTTAGTAGTAATACATCACATCGTTGCTCACTATCTGTTGCAATACCGTTAGCACGAGCTATTTGTTCGGCTAGCTCTCTTGCGGCGGTTTTTCCCTGCACAATACTGGGGTAGAGAGTAACGGGTATGGCGGGAAAGCGGCGTTTTAGTATGGAAAGAATATCTTTTATGGCTGCACCCGTTGGTGAGGTGACCAATCCAATCCTTTTGGGCAAAGAGGGAATGGGTAGTTTGTACTCTTCACTAAACAGTCCTTCTTGGGATAAACGCTGTTTTAGCTCATCAAACTGCCGCTGTAGTGCACCGTAGCCAGCTTCCTCCATATGCTCAATGATAAGTTGGAAATCACCACGGCCTTCATAAATACTGACACGGCAGCGAATCATTACATGGGAACCGTTTTCAGGTACAAAACGAACCAGATTATTTCTATTGCGGAACATGGCGCAGCGAACTTGTGCATGCTCATCTTTTAATGTCAGGTACCAGTGCCCTGAACCAGGGCGAGAGAAGTTGGATATTTCTCCCTCTACCCATACCAGAGGCAGGTGAGTTTCCAGCAACTGTCTAGCCCGTCGGTTAAGTTGGGATACGGTGAGAGCTGAAGGTTGTTGAGGGTCAATTTGTACATCCATGCTGGTATTGTCCATCACCCAGTTACATAGTCAATTCATATCATTAAGCGTGTGTATAACCGGTGATTGTCCAGTTGAGATATTAGGTTTGATGAGGTCAGATAGGGCATAGAGAGCACCAAGGGAATAAATGACTAATCATGCCCAACTATGTGAAAAATAGTGTTTTTTATAGCTCGATAAGCTTATAATGCCGCGCTTACTTTAAAACCTGCTTACTGCCTTACTGCTATACAGGGCTGTATGGGGACTAAAAATTCACATTCTGATGAGGTAAGCCACCCAGATGTTGCGAATTGCTCAAGAAGCACTCACCTTTGATGATGTCTTATTGGTACCCGGCTACTCCGAGGTCACAGCCAAAGACGTTTCACTACAAACTCGCCTGTCACGAAATATTTACCTAAACATTCCGCTAGTCTCGGCAGCCATGGATACCGTGACTGAAGCAAGGCTGGCCATTGCTCTTGCCCAAGAAGGTGGCATTGGCATTATTCACAAAAGCATGACCATCGAAAAACAGGCACAGGAAGTTCGCGCTGTAAAAAAATATGAGAGTGGGGTGGTCAAAGACCCGATTACAATTAATGCAGAAGCATCTATTCGGACACTTCTGGAGTTAACCAATGAACATAATATTTCCGGTGTGCCTGTTGTAGATAATGGTGACTTGGTCGGTATCGTAACCCGCCGTGACGTTCGTTTTGAGCCGGGTCTGGATTTACCTGTCTCGGCGATTATGACACCGAAAGATCTACTGGTTACTGTCAAGGAAGGTGCCAGTGCTGATGAAGTGAAAACTCTGTTACACAAGCACCGTATTGAAAAGGTGCTAGTAGTCAATGATGCATTTGAACTCTGTGGATTGATTACCGTTAAGGATATTGATAAGGCAGAAAAGTATCCGAATGCCTGTAAAGATGATCAAGGGTGTTTGAGAGTAGGGGCCTCTGTCGGAACAAGCCCTGATACAGACGACCGCGTAGAAGCGTTAGTTAATGCTGGTGTTGACGTGTTGGTTGTGGATACAGCCCATGGACACTCTTTGAATGTTATTGACAGGGTAAGAAAAATTAAATCCCAATACCCAGAAGTAGATGTTATTGGCGGTAATATCGCGTCTGCCGAAGCTGCTTTGGCATTGGCTGAAGCGGGAGCTGATGGTGTAAAAGTGGGTATTGGCCCAGGCTCTATTTGTACCACTCGAATTGTTACCGGTATTGGCGTACCTCAAATTTCTGCTATTGCCAATGTGGTTGAAGCATTGGTGGATAAAGATGTACCAGTCATTGCCGATGGTGGTATTCGCTTCTCAGGTGATATTTCCAAGGCTTTGGCTGCAGGAGCACACTCGGTGATGATGGGTTCAATATTTGCAGGTACAGAAGAAGCACCGGGTGAAATTGAGCTTTATCAGGGGCGTACTTATAAGTCCTATCGTGGTATGGGTTCCATGGGGGCAATGTCTCAAACCATGGGCTCCAGTGATCGTTACTTTCAAGATGCCAGTAAAGGCGCTGAAAAACTGGTGCCAGAGGGTATTGAAGGGCGCGTTCCCTACAAGGGAGCCGTATCAGCCATTATTCATCAGATGATGGGTGGTGTTTGTTCTGCCATGGGTTACACCGGTAGTACTGATATTGAAACCCTGCGTACCAAGCCTAATTTTGTCAGGGTAACGTCTGCTGGTATGGGTGAAAGCCATGTCCATGATGTATCTATTACTAAAGAGGCGCCGAATTACCCCCGTAGGTAATTTATTTGGTATAGAAACTTAGGAAGGGCTGCGAACTGCAGCCCTTTTGACTTATTACTAGCTTTTAAATAGCTCGATAAATTGATTATGACTGATATTCATTCACAAAAAATTCTGATTCTTGATTTTGGCTCCCAGTACACACAGCTAATTGCTCGGCGGGTAAGGGAAGTTGGTGTCTATTCGGAAATCCGTGCCTTTGATATGACCGACGAAGAAATTCGTGATTACAACCCTAAGGGAATTATCCTTGCTGGTGGTCCAGAATCGGTTACTGAGGGGTTGTCCCCTAGAGCACCGGAGTTAGTCTTTGAATTGGGTGTTCCCGTTTTGGGGATTTGTTATGGCATGCAAACTATGGCAGAGCAGTTGGGTGGTAGTGTCGAAACTTCTAAGATACACGAGTTTGGTTATGCTCAGGTCAAGGTAGAGGGGAATAGTCGATTATTGCACGAAGTGGTGGATCATTTAGATCATAAAGAAGGCAGGTTGCTGGATGTTTGGATGAGCCATGGTGACAAGGTGACAGCTATCCCCGATGGTTTTGAATTGATGGCCTCGACGGAATCCTGTCCGATTGCTGGTATGTTTAATGCTGAAAAAGATTATTATGGCATCCAGTTTCATCCCGAAGTGACTCATACCCTTCAGGGCATGCGGATGTTTGAACATTTTGTACTGGAGATTTGCGCTTGCGAAGCTCTTTGGACACCAGCACAGATTATTGATGATGCCATCGCGCGAGTGCGTGAACAGATTGGTGCCGATAAGGTTTTACTGGGTTTGTCGGGTGGTGTGGATTCTTCCGTTGTTGCCGCTCTATTGCATAAAGCTATTGGTGACCAGCTGACCTGTGTTTTTGTAGACAATGGCCTGTTGCGCAAAAACGAAGGTGACCAAGTAATGGACATGTTTGCCGATAACATGGGTGTGAAGGTCATCCGTTCCGATGCTGAATCTTTATTTTTAGATGCCCTTGAAGGGGAAAATGACCCAGAGCGAAAACGTAAAATAATTGGTAAGACCTTTATTGACGTATTTGATAAAGAAGCGACAGCGATAGAGGATGTAAAATGGCTGGCACAGGGGACTATATACCCCGATGTGATTGAGTCGGCAGCGGCTAAAACAGGTAAGGCGCATGTGATTAAGTCACACCATAACGTCGGTGGGCTACCCGAAGATATGAAAATGGGGTTGGTCGAACCTTTACGTGAGTTGTTTAAAGATGAAGTCAGGAAGATTGGCCTGGAGCTTGGTCTCCCCTATGACATGGTATACCGCCATCCATTCCCAGGGCCTGGCTTGGGCGTTCGTATTCTAGGCGAGGTGAAAAAAGAATACGCAGATCTGTTGCGTGAAGCAGACGCTATTTTTATTGAGGAACTTCATAATTCGGGCTGGTATCACAAAACCAGTCAAGCTTTTGTGGTCTTTTTACCGGTTAAATCTGTTGGTGTGGTAGGGGATGCCCGCCGTTATGAATATGTCGTAGCATTGCGTGCAGTAGAAACCATCGATTTTATGACGGCCCGTTGGGCACATTTGCCCTATGAGCTGTTAGAGAAAGTTTCCAACCGAATTATTAATGAAATCTCGGGAATCTCCCGTGTTAGCTATGATGTTTCCAGTAAACCACCTGCTACTATTGAGTGGGAGTAGTTTATCTTGTGTAAGTCATTGATATAATTGAATTATTGACTTACACATTACTTTCACGCTCAGAAGAACGAACGTGCTAACGCACTGAAAGAAGTAAAGCGCCTTTGCAAAGAGTTTGGCTTCACTGCTGGAATGCTGAAGGGCTCGTTGGCTGAAGGGAGAAAGACGAAGTCATGGTTATCCGTTGATGAAAAATAGTTAGAGGATTTTATATTATGATTGTACTTCACGATGAAAAAGTGATCGCACTTAAGGCGCATAAGGTTGGAGGGACTTCCTTTGAAATAGCGCTATCACGTTATGCAAATGATACGAGTATCATCACGCCTATAATTCTCAACGATGAAAAAACACGCAAGGATTTAGGATTTCGTGGCCCGCAAAATTTTAGATATTCAGTTTGGGATTTTAAGCGCGTTGGTAAGCGCAAGTTATTAGAAGCGATTGTTAACCAAAAAATGCCAATGAAATACTGGAACCATATTAATGCTAAAAATGTGTGTACGAAACTTGGTGACAATGTGTGGAATAGTTACACCAAGATTTCTATTGTCCGGAATCCTTTTGATTACATGGTGAGTTCGTATTTTTGGGGGGTGGATGAAAAAAACGTGCTACGTTGAGTTTCGAAAACTATTGTTTGACTAATCCAGAGGTGTTGCTGCGGAATAAAAAAATCTATGAAATAGAAGGTAACAACGTTATTGACTTTATGATTAGATACGAACACTTGCACGATGACATATCAACTTTAGAGCGTCAAATTCCCGAGCTTAAAGGCCTTGCAGCTACATTCTCAAAGTTAAATGCAAAAGGTGATATCCGCCCCAAATCAGCAGGCACAAGCGTGATGTTTGAGAATGCACCACGTTCGCATACGCTGATTAGCAATGTTTGTCATGACGACATTGTTAAATATGGATTCGAAATTCCATAAAAGCGATGACAGCCACTAAACTCTGAAAGCACAATGCTTTTAGCTAACTAGGAGGCTGATATGACTGTACTTGATACGTTAAATTTCGTTGCGTTTAATCCACTTCAAAACAACAACCCTATCGCTATTCGTCGTCGTAAGTTGATTGCAAAGATTGATGAACAAATCCAACTTG
>JALQUJ010000027.1 GCA_023263825.1 Porticoccus sp. | reverse complement strand
AAAGGTGGAAAAGAATTTATTCTCTCTGAGAATGAATCTACCTATATTCCAATTGGAGAAACCCATCGATTGGAAAACCCCGGTACTATTCCCCTTGAAATGATTGAGGTGCAATCAGGGTCCTATCTTGGAGAAGATGACATCGTGCGAATGGAAGATAGCTATGGTCGTTCTTAAGCATGGTATGCAAAATTCTTTGTGCACAACATGGGGTAGTTCTAAGAGATAAATTGAGCAAATTAGTAGCAGATTAAAACTTTTCATCCACATTAAGGGCGCATGCCATTTATAATGCACCCCTGTCTTTGATGTAATGTCGTACCTTTCATGAATCTATCAGAACGAAAAAGCCTTATCGGTTTAGCCTCGCTCTATGCCTTTCGTATGTTGGGCCTGTTCATGTTGTTGCCAGTATTATCCCTCTATTCTGAAGGCTACACGGGTAGTACAGCAGTGCTCGTTGGAGTGGCTCTAGGTATTTATGGGTTGACCCAAGGCTTATTTCAAATTCCCCTTGGATTTTTGTCCGATAAAATTGGCAGGAAACCTGTGATTGTTGGAGGTATGTTGCTGTTTTTGACTGGTAGTGTCATTGCTGCCATATCAGACACTATGTGGGGATTAATTGCCGGACGAGCATTACAGGGTGCAGGGGCTGTTGCCAGTACAATTATGGCGCTGTTATCAGACTTAACCACAGAACAAAATCGCACTAAAGCCATGGCGGTAGTGGGTGGAAGTATTGGTGTTGCCTTTGCCATTTCGATGATAACAGGGCCAATTTTGGCAAATATCTGGGGGTTGTCAGGACTGTTTTGGTTAACCGCTGTTCTTGCTGTGTGTGGTATTTTGGTGCTGATGTTTGTCGTACCGTCCCCAGTTGCTTTGATCCACAATGCAGAGGCTCAGGCTGTTCCTGCGATGTTTGGTAAGTTACTGCGCGATGGTGAACTGCTACGACTTAATTTCGGTATAGGTATTCTGCACTTTGCCCAAATGGCCAGCTGGGTTTCTGTTCCTATGATTCTAGAGCAAACATTAAGCTTTGGCCGAGATCATCATTGGATAATTTATCTCGGTGCCATGGGGCTTTCGTTTTTGTGTATGTTGCCCTTTATTATTTTGGGTGAAGCCAAACGTAAAATGAAGCCAGTATTTGTAGGGGCCGTGGTATTACTGGCTATTGGTGAAATTTTGTTGGGTACCGGTAGTGAAAGTCGTTACTGGTTTCTATTGGGTCTGTTTGTGTTTTTCATGGCATTTAATCTACTTGAGGCGACCCTACCTTCATTG
This sequence comes from Porticoccus sp., assembly GCA_023263825.1. Taxonomy (GTDB): domain Bacteria; phylum Pseudomonadota; class Gammaproteobacteria; order Pseudomonadales; family Porticoccaceae; genus Porticoccus. The sequence continues at coordinate 1,465 of JALQUJ010000027.1, read as the reverse complement.
GTCAGTAAGATTGCCCCGGCTGGGGGAAAGGGTACAGCCATGGGTATTTATTCTACCAGCCAGTTTTTAGGCGCATTTCTTGGTGGGGTAACAGGTGGGTTGGTAGCCTACCATTTTGGATATGAGTACGTTTTTCTAATGGTGGCAGTGTTGATACTTTTATGGGTTATTGCGGCAGCAACAATGAGAGCGCCGCGCCATTTAAAAAGTTTGGTTATTCAATTATTGCCTGCTGAAACGATTGTCATTAATAACTTTGTTGGGGTTGTGTCTGGTGTTTGTGATGTGGTGGTTATCCCGGATCAGCAGTTGGCCTACTTCAAGGTTGATATGGATGAATTTAGCCTGGAAGAAATGCAGAAAGTATTAGGGCGGCCTATTCAGGTTTGATTTTGTATGGGGCATTTTTTTAGCCTAAATTTAAAAAGCCCGCATATCAGCGGGCTTTTTTGTACTTCATATCCAGATGTTTAAATGGATTCATACGTTAATGTATTGATCTTTCCTGAGAATATTCGATAGATGAACACGGTATAAATAAAAATTCCCGGTACAGCAATCATGGTGCCTACAAAAGCAAACAACAAAGACTCTCTTGCGGCAGCTGCTTCCCAAATTGTCATTTGACCGATAACCACATCAGGAAAAATACTGTACCCCAAACCCAATGCGCACATAACACAGGTCACGATTAGAGAGACATAAACAATCCAACCATAGTCAGCATTTAACACTTTTTGATTATTTAACACCCAAACAATAGTGATATAAGCAATCAATGCAGTAGCCGGAATAGGAAGCAAGCCAATTGCTTCAGGTAAGCTAAACCACTTAGCCACGATATCACTACTCGCAATGGGGGTCGCAATTGAAACTACTAATAGACCCAAGCCAAGGGGAATAATCATTTTTCTACCCCAAGTAGCAGCTTTGTTATAAAGATCGCCATCGGTTTTTACTAATAACCAACCAACCCCTAACATCACATAAAGACAAGGTAATAAAATAGCAATGGCAACTGAAAAAAGTAAGCTGATAGCCGTGTCAGTTAAGCCCATAATATAACTGCCTAACATCCAGCCCTGTGCAATAGAGGCCACTAATGAACCAATGAAAAACAAACGGTTCCACATAGCTTTATATTCCGTTTTTACTTTGACTCTAAAATCAAAAGCAACTCCCCTTAACATTAAAGCAATTAACATAATCACAACAGGAATATAGAGCGAGGTAAGTACAACGCCATGGGCCTGAGGAAAAGCCATAAGTAATACACCAACCCCTAGAACAATCCACGTTTCGTTGGCATCCCAAAAGGGACCAATGGTAGAAATCATGTGATCTTTTTCACGATCTCCAACCAAAGGCAATAACATACCAATACCCAGGTCATAGCCGTCAAGTAAGGTATACATCAATAGAGCAAAGCCCATCACTGCCACAAAAAATACAGGTAGCCAATCCA
>JALQUJ010000176.1 GCA_023263825.1 Porticoccus sp. | reverse complement strand
GCTCTTTATCTAAATCCATGTCACCAAAAAGCTGATCGACCGTTTCTTGCAATAAATCCTCAATCCTTTTAGCTTTTTCGACTTCCCTGTGATAAAGCGCTTCAGGTTGTTCTGAATGATCTATGGGTTTCTTTTCGTCAATAAAAACCACATAAATAATTCCGAGAATAACTATAGAAATCAATAAATATTTCATCATTCACTCAGCATCCAAATGAAGCAATGAAGTTAACCTAATTAAAAAAAGCTGGCAAATTCTAGCCACACTTTAATAGCCACAAAAAAATAACCGCCTCGTTAGGCGGTTATTTGATTCTGTTGCCACGACTCATAGTCGCTGAATATATCTACAACAGATGAGGCCAATTAATGATCTTCCTCAGGCAAGGCATTGTGGGTCAAGATTACTTGATCCCAAGGACTTTCCTCCTCTGCAGCATCTAACCGCTGCTTTAGAACCAGCTCAATATGGTCTGTTTTACGCTTGAGAATTTCTGTCACTATACTGTCCTTTCTTGCTGCTGATTTAACAGGCCTATCAGGAGCATATGGGGAACTGTCAGTGCGAGCAGACCGACAAATATGACCTGTATGAATCGGGAGCTGACATCAATATCTGGCAAGCTTATAAATAATATTATACCGAACACAAAACTGAGTACGGTAAAAGGAACTGCGTAGACTAAAGTTTTTGTTATGCCAAGCTTTTTAAGAGATCGGCCAAGGTGGATTGGACTGTGTAAAACGCAAAAGTAAACAGTAAAGTGCGCTATTGGCGGCAAGGCAAATGCACTAAAGAACAAAACCGCCAATTCTAATAGCACTACTATGTTTGGTCTTTGAGCCCGAAGACAGAGGGCGCAAACGCCTAGAGTACTAACCACTGATACAAGCCTCATAGAATCCACTATGATCTCGCCAGTCGCCGGTGTTAAAACTGCAAATATTGCAAGAAGCTCCTCGGGATAGAATAAGGCCGGTAGCGTAATCACCGAGGAGCTGATGGCTAAGCATGCCAATCTGTCAAAATAGTCAAGCCAGTCTTCAGAAAAGTGCCATGCGGAAAAAATAAGCATAGGTACGAAAAATAACTCGGGGACAATTAGCCATACAGCGACGACCATGACCGAAAGCGCTAAATATCCTAGAGAAAATATTAGCAGGCCGAATGCTCCTTCCCACCAACCAGCTTGCCTAGCGATTGCTGGGTCAATCGCACCGTGAGGTAGGCCGGTTAAAGCAAGAAGAAAGCCGAGTATGATGAGATGTGCCTCAAAATTTTCTCTTAACCAGAAATTATAAGTCGCTATCGCGATCACAGAGATTACACAAAAGGAGAGTCGTGCGGGGAGTTTAGCAATGGTGCTTCGTGTCATGCATGGCTCCAATTTATCGCTCTTATCTCGTGATATATTTGTGCTAGTGCAGAGTGAAAAAGAGCCAACTTTGGCAGGGCCAGCACAATAGCAAATAAATCTCTCATGGTTGGTTGATCAGTAAGGAATCGCAACAAACTCTCTGTTGAAACTTTGCGCGCCAAAGAAAGAAACAGCTGCGGAGCAATGGCTGGATTGTTAGCAATAGCTCTAAGAAAAACCTTGTCCATCCACATCAACAGGGGGTTGTCAGGCAAAAACCCATGTGCATTTCTGCCTTCAAGAATTCTCTCGGCGCAGCGATCTGCCCAATGCTGAATTCGTTTGAACGCGTATCCAGTGGACGGTCTGGCGGCTCCAGCACCAAGGCCAGTATGAATCCAACGGGCGTCTTTAGGCTTTAACTTACCTCGAAGTCCCATTGGAATCATGCCGTATTCCTCTCTGACTATATTATAGCCGGAGCCTCCACAGACACGGCGAAGTGATTCCATAGCGTCTTTTCTTAGACTCTCAGGCGAAAGAGATTTCTCAGCGAAGCGAGTGAATTCCACAAGGATCGAATTGCTATCTATTGGCAAGACGTAATCAAAAACAAATCCTTTGTCATCGACTCGCATGTTTTCCATGACTCTTGCGACATCAGGGAATCGGTGAGATTTATTCATGACAACTTCAAACCCGAAAAATATTTGTTTTAGAACTGCAGAGCTCACATCAACATTGTCAGGAATTCGGGTATCCACAATCTGTTTTGCTGCAACTTTTTCAGTTTTAATGTTATTGTCAACAGAGCAACTTTCTATAAGAATCTCAATATGATTGTCTTGGGGATTAACATCGGCCACGCGGCTATCTTTCAATAGCGTCAAATTTGGGTTAAGAGATATATTTCTCTCAGCACTATTATAAAATGTGATGGCAGGGACATAGTGATATTTCCAGCCACGTTTTGAGGCTTGTCGGTGGCTGATAGAATTTGAACTAAATTCCCAAGCTTGCCATTTTTTTTTGACCAGATCGCTATTCTTCTTGTCTTCCTTTTCCCAGTAGCACCAAGACCTATCATTTGTATAACAAGGACGAGGTTCAATAATTAGAGTACTTGGAATAAGGTCAGGTTTGTCTGCAAGTCTACAAAGCGCTAATGCCAAAGAGAGCCCTGAGCAACCCCCGCCGATAATGACCAACTCAAACTCTCTACGACATTTATTCGGTTTAATCATTTGCATGAGGCAAGCCCTTCAAATAAACATGCAGGCTAGCTGTGTGAAAAGCATAGGGTCTTCTGCTTGTATTAGACATGAGCGCCCAGAATGCAACACGTAGCTTTCTTGCCAAATTGACATAGGCTCGGCCTGAGAATACGTCGTAAGCTTTTTCCTCAATTACCTCCCCAATTTCCTTATAGACATTAGCAGCAACCCTTATTCCTGTTCGTGCTCGTGTGGGTAAAAATCCTAGCCCGGCAGCGCCAGACTCGTAATAAAGATTTGCTAGTGAGAGCAAGCGCTGAACCGATTTCTTTATAATCTCTTTTTCTGTCGTTGTAGCTCTTGTCAATCTCTCTGGCAAAATCTCGCCGACCCACTCACCTGGTATATAACGCCTGCCCATTTCTGCATCTTCTTTCACGTCTCTGGCGATGTTTGTTAACTGCATTGCGATACCAAGATCAATTGCGTGAGGTCTCGCTTTAGGGTCTTTTACACCCAGTACATCACACATCAGGAGCCCCACTGTACCTGCCACTCGGTAGCAGTAGCGCAAAAGTTCAGCCTCATTTTTTATTAGAGCTGGCGTTAGGTCGGATTCGATACCTTTAATTAGCTCCGATACCACGCTAGTTTGCATCTGGTAAAGTTTGGCTAGTTCAATAAAGTCTTGGACAACAGAAATTTGGCTGTAGCCAAGTTCCAGATTTCGCTTTAAATGGTCAAGCTTTTTTTGTGCCAGAAGAATATCTGACTCTTTGTCAACGAGGTCATCAACAAAGCGACAAAAGCGGTATAGACGAGCACAGTCCTCGAGCTGTTTTTTATTAAGAAAGCGACCTGCGAACCTGAAAGATTTACCATGAAAAGCTAATACATTTACGGCAGGTTCAATAGGTTTGGCTTTGTAGCTCATTACCATGGCCTTGCTTTTCTATGCGGCGGTATAAGCTGGGTTATTGACGACTTTTGGAACTAGCCGGCCCAAAACTTTTGCAGAGCTTATAACCCCAGGAAGACCGGCGCCTGGGTGAGTTCCAGCACCTACAAGATATAAATTTTTTGGACCTTCCGCTTTGTTATGAAAGCGGAACCATGCTGATTGAGTAAATAAGGGAGCCACGGAGAATCCTGCTCCACCCTCGCTGAGGTAGTCTGTTTTGAAGTCCTCTGGAGTCATATAAAAATCGGCAAGTATATGCTGTTTAAGATCAGGCAGCATATGCTCACTGAGTAACTCAATGATTTTTTTCTTCAACAGAGGGGCTTGGGTTTCCCAATTAATGCTTGCATTAAGATTAGGGACTGGTGCTAGCACGTAGAATGAATCACAGCCATCTGGTGCGAAGCTAGAATCTGTCGCTGTTGGTCTATGCAGATAAAGTGAGAAGTCTTCTGGTAAAGATTTACTGTTGAAAATCTCATACAGTAGTTCTTTATATCTTTTGCCTAACCAGATTGTATGGTGGGCAATATCGGGATATTTCTTATTAGTCCCAAAAAATAGAACGAAAAGTCCCATCGATAGAGCACTATGCTGCGATTTAAATTTAGCTATACTAGTCTGCTCAGAAGAGTCTAGCATGTGACGATATAAATATTTTGGATCAACGTTCGCCACTACTAGGTCTGCATTAATCTTGGTGCCATTTTCAAGCTGAACTCCAACAGCTTTTTTATTTTCAACTAGTATCTTGTCGACAGTTGTATTGAGTTTTATATCTATATTCAGCTCTTCCATCAACTTTCTGTAAGCATCAACTAAAGCACCGGTTCCGCCCATAGCAAAGTGGATACCCCAACGTCTTTCAAGGAAGTGAATTAAGCCATATATACTTGTTGTATCGAATGGATTTCCGCCAACTAATAGAGGTTGCACAGAAAACGCCTGTCTTAGCTTGGGGTCTCGCAGGTACGCGCATACCATTTGCCAAACTGTACGGTAGCACTTTAGTCTCACCAGTGTTGGAATCTGAGCCAGCATTGTGGCTAAT
>JALQUJ010000202.1 GCA_023263825.1 Porticoccus sp. | reverse complement strand
ACAGTGAAGCCATGAATGCCAAGGTACTCAATGAAGCAGGCAAGGAACAAATCATGTTGATGGGCTGTTACGGTATCGGTGTCAGCCGCGTAGTGGCCTCTGCCATTGAACAAAACAATGATGACAACGGCATTCTTTGGCCTAATGCATTGGCTCCATTCCAGGTTGCTTTGGTGCCAATCAACATGCATAAATCAGAACAGGTTCGCGAAACCTGCGAAAAACTCTATGCAGAGCTACAAAGTCTTGGCCTTGATGTGCTATTTATGGATGAGGAAAAAGCACGCCTTGGCGGTATGTTGGCCGATGTTGAGTTGATGGGGCTGCCTCACCGCATTGTTGTCGGTGATAGAGGACTGGAAAAAGGTTTAGTGGAATATAGAAATCGTAGAGAATCAGAAAATCAGGATATAGCCTTGGCGGATATTTGCTCATTTGTAGTCCAGGCTATTAACTAACTATTAGGGCATAGCTAAGATTAAGCAAACGTAGGTATTAGGTAATAGTGCATGGTTAGATCATGATAAAACTATATGCAGTGTAGTATTGGGCTGTTTGCTCATTGCCCTACTGGTATTTTACCTGCCGACTTCTATTGCCCAGGATAAGAGTGATGACAATCAAGAGCTCTTAGCTATATTGAAAAAAACCATTGGCAAATCTGACAGCTTTGAAGATGAATTCGATGCACAAGTTTGGCTTGTATCCAAATCTGAACCGCTCAAGCGTTATATCAAAGATGAAGAAAAACGCTTGGACCTATTGCGGAGGATTCACCGAGCGGCAACAAGAGCAGGTTTATCCCCAGAGATTGTTTTAGCGGTTATCCAAATTGAAAGTGCGTTTAACCCTTATGCTTTATCCCATGCGGGTGCCCAGGGCATGATGCAAGTGATGCCTTTTTGGAAAAATGAAATTGGTCGGCCGGATGATAACTTAATCGATGTAGAAACTAATTTGCGCTATGGCTGTACTATTTTGAAACATTATCTGGATAGAGAGAAAGGCCACCTAACTAATGCACTGGCTCGCTACAATGGCAGCTATGGAAAGTATTGGTATCCAGAAAAGGTTTTGGTTGCTTGGGATCGTTGGCGATAAGTGCCGCTCTTGATAACTTTCAAGAATGAAAGAGAAATAGAGAAAAAACAGAACCTTTGGCCGGAAAACTATTTCCAGCCATTCTTACCAATTATTGCAAAAAAGAACGATAAGAAATGCCAGCTAACGCTGGCACTTTTTAATGCATTCTAATTAACTTGATCTATGTTGTTTATGAAACAACAGTAACGTTTTGAGCTTGAGGGCCTTTCTGCCCATCGGTTACTTCAAAAGAAACCTGCTGACCTTCAAACAAGGTGCGACGGCCTGTACCGTTAATTGCGCTGAAGTGTACAAATACATCCTTGCCACCTTCACGTTCCAAAAAACCAAATCCTTTTTCTTCATTAAACCACTTAACGGTACCAGTAACTAAATCAGACATATAACCCTCTTTAAATACTCTGTGCCAGCAAATACTGCCAACATGAATAAACACAGTTAATTAATTGTAATAAATTGACCTTCAGAAAAGGCCAGCCTTATGAACTGCGAGACACACTTTAACAGCGCCTCGCTTCTACAAGCAAGAAAAAAAATTTGACACTATTTAACGGCATTTCCCTGTTAACTCCTTAAGATGATAGACAAATTATTTGTCTATAAAACACTCACCCATAAAAAAGCCATTAACTTATAAGTTAATGGCTTTTTAAAATTTGGCTCAATTACCCGCAACCAAACACACTGTTATCTAGGGTAATTCATCAAATTCAGCACCCTCTTTCTCTGGAGGTAACAAATCTTCCCGAGTCATTCCCAAGCTCAACAAAATATTAGCCGCGACATAAATAGAAGAGTACGTACCAATTAAAACACCAACGATCAAAGCCACAGCAAAATTATGGATTAACTCTCCACCAAAAAAGAATAGCGCTAGCAACACCAATAGCGTGGTGATCGACGTAATCAAAGTACGACCCAGTGTCTGGGTTAAAGACTCATTAATTACAGCTGTCGAATCCGCGACTCGCAATAACCTGAAATTTTCACGAATACGATCCGACACCACAATGGTATCGTTAAGAGAATAACCCACGATAGCCAGTACCGCCGCCAATACAGTTAAATCAAACTCCAAACCAGAAACAGAAAAAAATCCAAGTGTAATAATAACGTCGTGGACCAACGCAGCTACGGCACCTAAGGAAAACTTATACTGAAAGCGTATGGCTACATAGAGCATTACTATCGCCAAGGCCGTAAGCATCCCCAAACCACCGTCCTCACGGAGTTCTTCACCAACCTGAGGACCAACGTAATCTACCCGGCGCAGATCAAGACCACGAGAACCATTACCCAATGCTTCCAAAACAGAATCGGACAAACCAGCTTCTGGCTTACCTTGTAACCGAATCAACACATCCCGCTCGGAGCCAAAGTGAACAACAACAGGGTTGTCAAAACCTGCGTTAGATAACTGGTTACGAATATCTTCCAAATTGGCTGACTCGGGGTAACCCACTTCTATCTGTGTTCCCCCGGTGAAATCCAGCCCCAACACCATGCCTTTTGTGGAAAGAGACACGATGGAACCTATAATCAAAAGAAGAGAAAAAATAGCCGCCAGTTTCCGCTGACCCATAAAATCAATAATCTTGTTTGTATGCTTATTGGTATTCATGGCCAGCTCCTAAATCCAAACTTTGTTGATGTTACGGCCACCAAAGACCAGATTTACCAGGGCTCGTGTACCTACAATGGCCGTGAACATAGATGTCAAAATACCAATGGACAGTGTCACCGCAAAGCCCTGCACCGGCCCTGAACCAATGGCATAAAGAATGACAGCAACAATTAATGTCGTCAGGTTGGCATCAATAATGGAAACAAACGCCCGGTTATAACCTGCGTTAATCGCAGATTGTGGCGGCAAACCATTGGCCAGTTCTTCTTTTATTCGAGAGAAAATAAGTACGTTGGCATCTACAGCCATACCCACCGTTAACACAATACCGGCTATCCCTGGCAGGGTTAAGGTCGCACCCAAAATCGACATGGCCGCCACCAGAATTACCAAGTTTAAGGACAATGCAATATTGGCAAAGATCCCAAATACTTTGTAGTAAACCAGCATAAAGCTAAGCACAAGAACCATACCGATGGTGACAGACTTAATACCCAGGGCTACGTTCTCGGCACCTAGTGACGGACCAATGGTTCGTTCTTCAACAAAATACATGGGTGCAGCTAAAGCACCGGCACGCAATAACAGGGCTAATTCGGATGCCTCCCTCGGGCTATCTAAACCGGTAATCCGAAAGGACACACCTAAAGCACTTTGAATGGTCGCCAAACTGATGATTTTCTTTTCGACATAACGTTCGGGTACTTGCACCTGCTCGCCGTTTTCATCAACACCGTCTTTCATCCGTGTCTTATATTCGATAAACAATACACCCAAACGACGGCCGATATTTTTGCGGGAAGCACGGTGCATTCTGGCACCACCATCACTATCAAGTGAGATCCCTACCTGGGGCATGCCGTTTTCATCAAACTCTGACTTGGCATCGGAGACGTGGTCACCGGTGATAACAATTGACCTTTCAAGGTACGCATCCCTTGGAAGTCTTGCAGGGTCGCTGAATTCAAATTTCTCTCGACTGAGAGCACCCTGTGCGGCTTCTAACCTGAATTCCAGATTAGCGGTTTTACCAATAATACGTTTGGCTTCTGCCGTATCCTGAACACCTGGCAACTCAACAACGACACGGTTACGACCCTGACGTTGCACAATAGGCTCAGAGACACCCAGTTCATTGACCCTATTGCGCAAGGTTGTCAGGTTTTGATTGAGTGCATAATCTTCAATTTCACGAATGGAGGATTCCAATAGCTCCGAACGAATAACAAACAAACCATTTTCTTCACTAAGCTGCCTGCTTACCTCACGAAAATTTTTGCGGAGAATACTGTTGCCGGAATCCCGATCTTCCTCGGAATTAAAAATACTAACAATCGTTTTTTTATCAACCAACTTAACTGATTTGTAACGTAATTTTTCTTCTCTCATGGCACTGCGCACCTCGCGCACCATGGTCTCCATTCGTTTTGCTACAGCTTGCTCAGTATTTACTTCAAGTAAAAAATGTACACCGCCACTCAGATCAAGTCCCAACTTCATGGGAGAAGCTCCCATATTAGCGAGCCACTCTGGCGTTGTAGGGGCAAGGTTTAGAGCAACGATATACTCCACTCCCAACGCGGACTGAATAACGCGTTTTGCCGGTAGCTGTTGCTCACGATCTTTCAATCGAATCAGGCCGTTTTCTCCGTTGGCTTCTTCACCAAAGTATTCAATGCCAGACTCAGTCAATGCCGCAGTTACTTTGCTCATCACGGGTTCATCAATAATGACGCCACCACTTTGACCAGAAAGCTGAATCGCAGGATCAGGCGCGTAAAGATTGGGCAATGCATAAACTGCACCCAATGATATAACGAGCAAAATAAGCAGGTACTTCCACAAAGGATAATGATTCATTTGACTGTTCTTATGTTGTATCTGTTCTTATGGTGTATACGGGCCAATAAAGCGTGGCATTATAGGCATAAATGTATGAGTCTTGTGAGAATTCCCAAAAATTAGTCACGCAAGAGCCCTATTTAAGTGTTATATCCGTGTCAGTCTTATATAAGGGCACTTTGCTGTTTCTCAAGCAGGTATTTCAATCTAACTTTTCGGAGAAACTGCGGAAGGAGCGTCCAAG
>JALQUJ010000192.1 GCA_023263825.1 Porticoccus sp. | reverse complement strand
CAGAGCTCGGCGTATTATTGGCAAGCTCGACAAGGTAGGCAGCACCACCAACTTGATCCAATTCATTAGTGTTTTGAAGTGTTTCAGAAAGAGTAATGACATCCAGTGGTTTACTTTCAGAAGAAAGCGTACGCATGGTTTGAAAAATAAGTTGATGGTCTTGGGCAAAAAAATCGGCTTCTGAGACAACAGAGGCGACACTATCAAAGGAACCATTGGTCAGCATCAAACCACCGAGCACGGCCTGCTCAGCCTCAATGGAATGAGGTAATTGCTGTTCCTCACTGCCCCGGTTTTCAGCCATTACACCTACCTATCAAAAACAGCCATCTGCAAAAACGGCACTGTCACATAAAGTGCAGTGCCGTATTGTTACCGATTTTGGCTTGCTATGAAACTGCTGCGTTAACAAACAGTTTGACTGATTGACCTGTTATTGAGCGTCTTGATCAGCAATTACGGCCAATTTAAATGCTTGGGTAACTTCAGCGTGAACTTGTATATCGATTTCAAATTCACCAATTTCACGTATAGTACCTTCAGGTAATTTCACTTCGCTCTTAGCAACCTCAACACCAGCAGCAGTCAGTGCATCAGCGATATCACGGGAGCCAATAGAACCAAACAATTTACCTTCGTCACCAGCATTTGCAGCGATAGTAACAGTTTCTAGTGCAGCCAATTTCGCAGCACGAGCTTCTGCTTCAGAAAGTTGAGCGGCAGCGGCAGCTTCAAGTTCAGCACGGCGTGCTTCAAATTCAGCCATGTTATCTGCCGTAGCAAAAACAGCTTTACCGTTTGGAATCAGGTAGTTACGACCATAGCCAGCTTTAACATTGACTTTGTCACCAATATTACCCAACTTGCCTACTTTTTCCAGAAGAATAACGTCCATCTCAGATATCCTCTCTTATTTAAACCTATTTGCTCAGTTTAAGCCTTACGGTCTATTCAGAACGCTTAACCAAACGTGAGCGTATATTCAAAATGCTGTCGAGAAACCCTAACCCGATCAGCACCATAGTCAGTGGGCTCACAGTAAAGAGCACCACATAAAAAATAACTAACCAATGACTACCTAACTGGTAAAAAGCCACAGCATAATGCACTAAAGCCAAACCACCCAGTAACAGAGGCAATCCCAGCAATCCCGCCCAACTCGAAAACTCTTGAGTTGCAAAATTACAAGTAACTACACCTGCAAGTAGAATAACGGCCGGAACCATACCAAAACGTAATTGGTGAAATTCTGACTGAAACCCACCTGGGTTATACAACATGGCTTGCCACCACCGACCTAGAACCAAACAGATCACTGATGTCAGAGCAATTACATAGCCAATAACACCCAGTAAAAAATTACGACCCGGTATAAAGGCATTCTCTTGTTGCTGCTGAACTTCACGAAATAAATTAGCCACAACTAATTCAAACGCACTTGCCTGATCAGCAAACAAAAAATTTAATATAGGAGCAGCTAAACCACTGAACACGACAACAAAGATCAATGTCCGAGCCCACGAGGCACTCAACCTCAACAACTCTGAAGCAGCCATAACACCCAGCACCCCAACAATGGAGGAGAGTGTTACCATGGCATTAATATCACTGACAAAAAAAGCAATCAGTAGTGGCAGCAATGCCCAAAGTGTTAATAATGCTCCTTCTGACAACCCCCTACTCAGGGCTACCAGGCTTACTGCTGCGGGGCTAATCAAAGGCAATAAATTGCCAAAGAACGCCACCAGTGCTGCCTGCACGCGCCCACGCATGATTAAT
>JALQUJ010000077.1 GCA_023263825.1 Porticoccus sp. | reverse complement strand
CGTTGTCCACAGCATCTACAAACATACCCTGTTCTACCAACTGCCAGGTCCAGCCGCCAGGTGCTGCACCCAGATCTACTGCTCGTTTTCCTGCAGGTATTCGTGCGGCCCATTCTTTTTCGGGAATAAAACAATGCCAAGCTTCTTCCAGTTTGAGTGTTGCACGGCTTGGTGCGCCTTTAGGCTGCCGTAAACGGGGAATACCCATTACCCAACTACTGCTGTTATCAATTCGACTAATACCTACCCAGGCCTCTCGGCCCGATAAAAACATAAAATGTAATCTGAATTTACTCGAGAAGTTATTCGAAAGCTTTTTCGAGGCTTTTTCCGCGTTTTTTACAGAATCTATTAAAAGTCCGAAACGTTTTAGCGATTGCCTTAAAGGAACGGTAATTTTTCGGCAAAAGGGTGAGAGTTCTTTGCCTTCGTTCGTATCAGGGTATTCCACACTCCAGTCTGAAAAACGAAAGTCAGAAAATTTTCTTGAAGCAATTTCTTTGACCCGATCCATCTCTTTTACTCTTTCTACCAGGGGTCCAATTCGGTCTTTTTCGGGCAAGTTTTCCATCAGAGGGCTTGCCGCAAACCATTGGCGAACAAAAATAAGCGAAGCGAAATCTAGCTGCTCCATTAATTGCAGTGCATCATTTTCGTCGTGGGTGACAAAACTAATCCAAGCACTGTTCTCAATAACTTTAGGATAGCCAAATACACCAATAGCAGAGGACAAATCGGTAATTTCAGCAGCAGCTTCTTTTTCAAAACCTGGACGACAATAAATAATTACGTTATTCAGCACAGTACATCAACCCTTGGAACTTGAGCTATGGGCAATAGAACTTAAGCTTTGAGCAAAACCAGCCACCCTTGCTGCGACAGATTTTAAGTGCTGCAATTGGGTTAATCCGGATTTTTTGCGGGGTTTTAAATCATGCTCTCCATCTTCCAGCCAATGAATTTCTAGGGCCTTACTAAAAGGGATATCAGAAAGCTCTTCCGGTTTACCAAATGGGTCTCGAGTACCCTGGAATATCTTTGTAGGAGTTTCAATATTCAATAGATGTTCTGTACGCATTTTTTCGGGCTTGCCCGGTGCATGAAACGGATAACCAAAACAGCACAGCCCTGCAGTACCCAATTCATCTGCCACTAAACTGGCCATGCGGCCACCCATGGATTTACCACCGATTAATAATGGTTCACACAAGCCCTTAGTTTTATAAATATCCTCATATACCGAACGCCAGCAGTCGAGCAATATAGGTTGGCGATCAGGTGGCCGCTTCTTCCCCGTTTCACGGCGCTGTTGCATATAAGGGAATTCAAAACGCACTACGGCCATCCCCGCAGCATTTAATTCTGAGGTGAGTGTTTGCATATAGTCGCTGTCCATCAGGGCACCAGCCCCATGGGCAAAAATCAATGTACCGTAGGTTGCTGTTCCAACATCGGGTTTGTCGATCAGGTAATTCATTATTGGCTGCTTTGCCTTTCTTTTAGGAGACTGTGGTTATTGTTGTTGCTGTTGTTCTTGCGCCTGATAACGCTGAAAATTGACACGGGTAAGCAGGTTACAGGTTTCAGTTTGCTGATCAAAAGTGATAACTACATCACCTTGTTGAATTTGCTTTTTCACCTGCTGAATTTTGTCATCCAAGGACACCTCATTCACGCCATAGTCAGTACCCTCCCGCTGAATAAACTCTTCAATAATACCGGAGAGCAATTCAGGCGAGAGACGATCCAGTGGAATTTCAATCATCACCTACTCGCTACATGCTTCTGGTTTTCTAAATTTAAGTGTCATTCGATCACTCTCGCCTATCGCCAGATATTTTTCCCGGTCTCGTTCTTTAAGACGTAAAGAGGGAGGTAAGGTCCAAACACCCTTGGGGTGGTTTTTGGTGTCTTTGGCATTGCTGTTAATCTCTGATTTTGCCTCAAGTACAAAACCAGCTTTTTGGGCTAAATCAATCACGTATTGCTCTGTCATATAGCCACTGACTTTCATA
>JALQUJ010000071.1 GCA_023263825.1 Porticoccus sp. | reverse complement strand
TGTTGATGCTTTCTTTAGCGCTGCCATGGCTGTTAGTGCTTCGCAGTCGAACCTCAACAAAAACCAGAGTTTCTTTATCGTACATGATGAGGTCTATTTCACCTTGAGGTGCACGAAAATTATTCTTTGCCTTTTTCAGGCCGCATTGTTCGAGATAAATTTGAGCCCATAATTCAGCTTGGGTTCCAAGGGATATCTCTGAACTTTTCCTTTTTTTAAAAATGTCATAATCCTTTTTTCTGACAGCGTTGTCGTACTATTTATTCGATATCGTATTTTTTGCTACTATTTTTCTGTGAGTTGTTGAGCAGATCTAACTTTCCCGCCACGAAATACAGCCCATGGTTGTTCTCGCTCAATGGCTCCCTGATTGTTGAGTTGTAGGGTACCCGTGCTCCCAAATAATTGAGTACTTGGCTGTTCTACCATTTGTTCTAACCATTGGTGAAGATGATAAGCATCAATGCCTAGGGCAAAAATATGCCGATACAATGGTGGGAGATCAGTTGCAGGTTGTACTTTCTCATCTGTACTCCCAGGCAATGTCCAGGGCATTGCACTAAATCTTATTCCCTCTAAATCTCGATTTCGACCTTTGTTCTCTTCCCCTGTATATAGGTGAGATGTACCATAAATTTGTAGATCTCGTGCAAAAAGAAAATCCAGTGTAGGCTTGATCTGCCTCGCGTGGTCTGGATACGCAGCCATAAACACCATGTCCAAATCCTGACGCCTCCTAGGAGTATGGTTTAAAGGTTTCCCAAGTATTTGCTGCAATCTTTTTTTGCGGGTATCACTTTGATCGATGTGTAATGCTGGTTTAAGCAGTGGTGCGAAATCAGTCTGTGCTGTTCCATAAGGTGTGGATTCGATCAGAGTGCCCCCTTTTTCTTCCCAGCGTTCACGGAAGGCTGCTAGTGTCCTGGCACCCCAGCTGCTGTTGGGGGTTATTGTTAATGCAGAGCGCTGTCCTTCTATCCATGCCCTGTCAGCGATTTGTCTTGCTTCATCTGTGGCCGACAACCCAAATTGGAAGAAGTTTTTTTGGTGTGATGGTGGGAAAGAGGGAGTGTCAAGGTAATTTAAAGCAATTGTGGGCACTGGTATTTCAGGTAGGTTGGCCAGTTGTGACACCTTCTTTTTTTGCACAGGGCCAATAATTAATTCTGCGCCATCTGCTACCGATTTGCGGTAGATGGCTGAGATATTTTCTTCCATAGTTGTGTCATAGAAACGGACATGTGGGGTATCTCCACCGCGTTTATACACTTCGTACAATGTGGCAAGAAAGCCACTGCGGATGGCTTTACCTGCCTGAGCAAAACTGCCTTGAAGTGGCAGTAGTAGGGCAATATTTTGAGGAACATTACTGGCAGTTTTTTGTATGGAGGTGAGGATTGATGGCGGTGTCATGGATGCGGGGTGATCAGCCCATGACCTTTGCCATTCTGCTATTTTGCCTAACTGCTGCCTAACATCACCTTGGTTTTTTCGGGTGATACTGGCCAGTGAATACCATCCCAAAACCGTTCGATTAGTTTCGTTGGAGGCAAGCTCTTCCATTTTATCATGGGGTATGTAAGTCAGAACCAGCCAGATTTTTTCATGTGCTTCTTGACGTTGTTGGTCTGAACTGGATATTTCAGATAACTCAATGAGTGCCATTAAGCTTTTTGTATCTTCCCCTAACAGAGCAAATAGTTCTCCTCGTAGTTTAAGCCATTTCTGTTGTTGCTCTGTCGAGAGCTGCTCTTTGATTTCTAGCATTCGGTTATCAGATAACAACTGCCGAGCAACAAAAAACCGATCGTTAGCCAGCGCTAGCTCAGCGTAGAGTAAGCTGTATTCAGCAAATTTATTTGTGGGAAGCTCTGATGCGGCAATGATTTCAAGGGTCGATAGGGCCTTTTGATGTTGCTGAGTGTTAGCAAAAAGTTGGGCTGCTTGTAGTTGGTGCAGTTCTCGCTGGGGTGATATGCTGCTGGCCGCCATTAACAGTGCTTGATCTGCTGCTTCTAAAGCCTTTTGTTTAGGTGGTTTGTTTGAAACAGTTGGGACTGATTGCTGGGTACAGCCGGTGGAAAAGAGCACGAATAGGCACAGGGCCAATATAGTGTTCCCTGTTTTTATTGTTACGCCTATTTTTCTGGCTATATTTTTTTTTCTGGTAATAGTCTTCAGCATTGGTGTCTTATCTTATGGCGGGTGAATTATATGTGGTGGCAACGCCGATAGGTAATCTGGGTGATATGGTACCCCGTGCTGTGGAGGTTCTCCAAGCTGTAGATGTTATTGCAGCAGAAGATACTCGCCACAGTGGTCGTTTATTGAGTCATCTTGGGATAAAAACACCGCTGATTGCCTACCATGATCACAGTGATGATAGGAAAGTCGACAAATTTCTCGAATTCCTGAAGCAAGGTAAATCCGTAGCATTAATTTCCGATGCGGGTACACCACTTATTTCAGATCCAGGTTATAAATTAGTTAGCACCGTTAGGCAGCAGGGATATAAAGTGGTTCCTATCCCTGGCCCCTGCGCTCTTGTAGCTGCTATTTGTGCTTCGGGATTACCGAGTGATCGTTTCACTTTTGAAGGGTTTGCTCCCGCGAAGTCATCTGCCCGAATAAAGGCTTTTCAGGGGTTGGAACAAGAGACGAGAACCCTTATTTTTTATGAATCACCCCATCGCATTGTTCAGGCTCTTGAGGATATGGTGAGGGTTTTTGGAGAAAGCCGTCAAATTGTGATGGCACGAGAACTGACAAAGACCTATGAAACATTTTTGGCGGGAACATTAGCTGAGGTTCTTGGACAAGTAGCTTCAGACTCAAGTCAGCAAAAAGGTGAAATTGTTCTTATCTTAAAGGGTGCTGATTCAGAGGAAGGCGTTGATGATGTGGAGCAGCAGCGAGTACTTTCTCTGCTTTTAGATGAGCTGCCCTTAAAGCAGGCGGCAGCGTTAGCAGCAAAAATCACTGGTGGGCAAAAAAATGCGCTGTACCAGATGGCACTGGATCAAAAAAAGGTATCGACCTAAGGTACGTTTCCCTAAGCAATGCTTGCTAGTGCAATGGTATCCGGGTTCATACGTTTAATTGTGTGCTCGTTTTCAGATGGTCTTTTCGCTTCGCACCATTCTGCAATCTGAAGTACGTCTGTTTTTTCATTTTCGTAATGAGAGCCGTCCATCTCAAACACACCGAGCCCACTTGAGGCGGCTTGTGTGTAGTTTCGAGTGTCTCGCAGATGAGCAATAACTGGTAGGTTTAACTGCTTAGATAATTTGTCAGCAATTTTCTTAAACTCAGAAGACTTTGTTGTACGGTTGATAATCAGGGCAATATTTTTCTGAGAAGGGAGTATACGTCTCAGGTGTTGCACGGTATTGACAATGGCATGTAAATCAAATCTAAGAAGTGGGCTGAGGTTTGGTAGGTCCGGACGTGCGGGTGTGTCGAGAACTAATACTTCAGTATT